>JAAZYM010000050.1 GCA_014239655.1 Flavobacteriales bacterium
ACTCTTTGCAAGAGACTCTTATGCATGTGCAAATGAAAAACATAGATTAAACATTAGAGTAATCAATGAGTATCCATGGAGCAATCTATTTGCCTATAATATGTTCTTAAGACCAAAAAAAGAGGAATTTAATAATTTTACTCATGAATGGTTAATTTTAAATGCTCCAGGTTTTCTTGCTGACCCTGAAGTTGATGGGACCAGACAAGAAAATTTTGCAATCTTAAGTTTTACAAAAAAAATCATACTAATTGGTGGAACAGGCTATACTGGTGAAATCAAAAAGGGAATTTTCTCTGCATTAAACTATATTCTTCCTCAAGAAAAAAATGTTTTATCTATGCATTGTAGTGCTAATAATGGTAAAGATGGAGATACAGCCATCTTTTTTGGTCTCTCAGGAACTGGTAAGACAACACTATCAGCTGATCCAAATAGAAAGCTTATTGGAGATGATGAGCATGGCTGGGATAATGACTCTGTCTTTAACTTTGAAGGAGGATGTTATGCAAAATGTATTGATTTATCTCCAGAGAAAGAACCAGATATCTTTGCCGCAATCAGAGATGGTGCATTACTAGAAAATATCGCATTCTTTGAAGGAACTAATAAGGTTAACTATTCAGATACATCAATAACAGAAAATACAAGAGTATCCTACCCTATAGACTTCATTAATAATATTGCAGAACCATCAATAGGTAAGAATCCTAAAAACATATTTTTTCTCACTGCAGATGCTTTCGGAGTACTCCCTCCAATATCAAAATTAAATCCAGGTCAAGCTATGTATCATTTTATCTCAGGATATACAGCAAAAGTTGCTGGAACAGAAGCTGGAGTAACAGAACCTCAAAAAACATTTTCAGCTTGCTTTGGAGCTCCATTCATACCTCTACATCCAACAAGATATGCAGAAATGCTTGGTCTTAAGATGAAAGAATATGACGTAAATGTATGGTTAATAAATACTGGATGGTCAGGTGGAGAATATGGTGTTGGAGAACGAATTTCTCTAAAACACACAAGAGCAATGATTACTGCTGCATTAAATAATGAACTAAATGATGTAGGATATGATACTCATAAAGTATTTGGACTAAAGATGCCTAAATCATGTCCAAATATTCCCTCTGAAATTTTAAATCCAAAAAACACATGGGAAAATAAATCAGCCTATGATTCAAAAGCTAATGAATTAGCTACAGCATTTAACAAAAATTTTATTCAATTTTCTGAGCATGCTAATGAGGAAACCCTAGCCGCATCTCCAACAACATATTAATAATGCAATTATTTTTTTCTGATAACTTAGAGGAAAAAATTACTCTAACTAATGAAGAGAAAAAACATATTACAAGAGTTCTACGAAAAAAGATTGGTGATAATATCTTCTTTACAAATGGTAAAGGATTATTATATACTGGAGAAATAACTACTCTAGAAAAGAACACACCTAAGATTGAAATAATTAAGAAAGAAAATAAAGAAAAAATCCATAACTATTATCTTCATATTGCTATTGCTCCAACAAAAAATATAAATCGATTTGAATGGTTCTTGGAAAAAGCTACAGAAATCGGTATCGATGAAATCACTCCTGTTTTTTGTAAAAGATCTGAAAGAAAAAAGATTAATCAAGAAAGATGCATGAAGATCCTTATATCTTCAATAAAACAATCTCTAAAATATCATCTGCCAAAATTAAACAATCCAGTATTATATACTGATTTAATAAAACAAAATTTTAAAGGAGATAAATTTATCGCTCATTGTTTAAATAAGGATAAAACTAAACTAGATAAATCAATTAATCCTAGATGTAATATCTTAATTGGTCCAG
>JAAZYM010000061.1 GCA_014239655.1 Flavobacteriales bacterium
ACTTGGAACCACATTTGGAACCAGAACCAGATTTGGAACCAGAACCAGACTTAGAACCTGAGCCTGAGCCAGAACCAGAGCCAGAACCAGAGCCTGAGCCAGAACCAGAGCCTGAGCCAGAGCCTGAACCAGAGCCTGAGCCAGAACCAGAGCCTGAACCAGAGCCTGAACCAGAAGTTAAAAGTGATAAAGAGAAGCTTGAGGAAGGCCTTAAGAAAACTAAAACTAGTTTTTTTGGAAAATTAGCAAGAACTGTTGCAGGAAAATCAACTATAGATGAGTTAGCTCTTGATGATATAGAGGAAGTCTTAATAACATCTGATATAGGAGTTGAAACTACTCTTAAGATAATCGAGAAATTAGAAGAAAGAGTTGCAAAAGACAAGTATATTAATACTTCCGAACTTAATAATTTCTTAGAAGAGGAGATAGCTTCTTTAATGCAAGAAAGTCATACATCTTTACCAAATGTAGAAGGTCCTTATGTAATTATGGTAGTTGGTGTTAATGGCGTAGGGAAAACCACGACAATTGGTAAATTAGCTTATAAGTTTAGAAAAGAAGGTAAGAAGGTGATTCTTGGTGCTGCTGATACTTTTAGAGCAGCTGCAGTTGATCAATTAGTTATTTGGGCTGATAGAGTAGGTGTAGATATTGTTAAACAAGATATGGGTTCTGATCCTGCATCGGTCGCTTATGATACTCTGCAGTCAGCTAAATCTAAAAATGCAGATGTAGTTATAATTGATACTGCTGGTAGATTACATAATAAAGTTAATTTAATGAATGAGTTGGCTAAAATTAAAAGTGTTATGGATAAAATTATTCCAAATGCACCTCATGATGTTTTGTTAGTGCTAGATGCTTCTACTGGGCAAAATGCTATTGAACAGGCTAAACAGTTTTCTTTGGTTACTCAAGTAAATTCTTTAGCATTAACAAAATTAGATGGAACTGCTAAAGGAGGTGTTGTTATTGGTATATCTGATCAATTACAGATACCAGTTAGATATATTGGTGTTGGAGAGGGAATGGAAGATCTACAAATGTTTAATAAAGAAGAATTTGTAAGTACGTTATTTAAAAATTGATATATATTTTTGTTAATCTAATAAATAGAAATTAATGTTTGAGAATTTATCAGAAAAACTAGATAAGGCTTTTAAGATTTTAAAAGGACAAGGGAATATTTCTGAGATCAATGTAGCTCAAACAATGAAAGAAATCCGTAAAGCTCTTCTTTCTGCTGATGTTGATTATAAGACAGCAAAAGAATTTACCGCAACCGTAAAAGAGAAAGCAATAGGTCAAGAGGTGCTTACTACATTAAAGCCAGGAGAGCTTCTTACAAAGATTATGAAAGATGAATTAGCATCTTTGATGGGGAGTAGTTCTTCAGAACTTAATTTAAATTCAAAACCCTCTATAATTCTTGTTGCAGGGCTACAAGGTTCTGGAAAGACTACATTCTGTGGTAAATTAGCTTATTATCTTAAAAAGAATAAAAAAAATAAACCATTATTAGTTGCTTGTGATGTGTATCGTCCTGCAGCAATTGATCAAATTTCAGTTTTATCTGAGCAGATTTCAGTAGAGGTATATAAAGAAATTGAAAATAAGGATCCTATTAAAATTTCACTTAATTCGATTGATTTTGCTAAAAAGAATAATCATGATGTAGTTATAATTGATACTGCTGGTCGTTTAGCTATAGATGAGAAGATGATGACAGAAATTACTAATATAAAGTCAGCCATTAATCCAGATGAAATTCTTTTTGTTGTAGATTCTATGACAGGACAAGATGCAGTTAATACTGCAAAGGCATTTAATGATGAATTAAATTTCGATGGTGTTGTTTTAACAAAATTAGATGGAGATACTAGAGGTGGTTCTGCTTTAACGATTCGTTCTGTTGTTGACAAACCAATTAAGTTTATAGGAACATCTGAAAAAATGGAAGGTTTAGATGTTTTTCATCCTGAAAGAATGGCAAGTAGAATATTAGGAATGGGTGATGTTATCTCTTTAGTTGAAAGAGCTCAACAACAATTTGATGAGCAAGAAGCAAGAAAGATTCAAAAAAAGATAGCAAAAAACACTTTTGGTTTTGATGATTTTTTAAGTCAAATTAATCAAATTAAAAAGATGGGTAACATCAAAGATTTAGCAGGTATGATTCCAGGAGTTGGAAAAGCAATAAAGGATGTTGATATTGATAATGATGCATTTAAAGGTATAGAATCAATTATACATTCTATGACTCCCTATGAAAGAAGTAATCCAAATGTTCTTAATGGTAGTAGGAAGAAAAGAATTGCGGCAGGAAGTGGAACTAATGTGCAAGAAATAAATCAGCTTATTAAACAGTTTAGTGAGATGGGTAAGATGATGAAAATGATGCAAGGAGGAGGTGCTTCAAAAATGATGCAAATGATGAAGGGAAATAACTTACCAAAATTATAATATGATAATTTTAGACGGAAAAAAAACATCCAATGATATTAAAGATGAGATAGCTAAGGAAGTTGATGTATTGCTTCTTAACGGAGGTAAAAAACCACATCTTGCGGCTATCTTAGTTGGAGATAATGGTGCGAGTGAGACATATGTTAGCGCAAAGGTTAAAGCATGTAATAGAGTGGGTTTTAATTCTACTTTAATAAGACTACCAGAAAATGTATCTGAAGAACAATTAATTGAAGAAATAAGTGTAATCAATCAAAATGATGATATTGATGGTTTGATTGTGCAATTACCTTTACCAAATCACATTGATGAGAAGAAGATTGTAAATACTATTGAGGTTAATAAAGATGTTGATGGTTTTCATCCAATGAATATTGGTAATATGACATTAAATTTACCTTCTTTTATACCAGCTACTCCTGCAGGTATTATTGAATTATTAGATCGATATAGTATTGATACAGTAGGTAAAAGCTGTGTTGTTATTGGAAGAAGTCATATTGTAGGTTTGCCAATTAGTATTTTGATGTCTAGAAATAATTACCCTGGAAATTCTACAGTAACTCTTGTTCATAGTAGATCTAAAAATATAAAAGATATCTGTCGTAATGCAGATATTTTGATTGTTGCATTAGGCAAAGCTAATTTTGTTACCTCTGATATGGTTAAAGAAGGAGTGTGTGTAATTGATGTTGGTATCACACGTATACCCTCTGATACTACAAAATCTGGATGGAGATTAGTTGGAGATGTTGATTTTCAACAAGTAAGCAAAAAATCTAGCTATATAACACCTGTTCCTGGGGGGGTAGGTCCAATGACAATAGCGATGCTTCTTAAAAACACATTATTAGCATCAAAGTCAAAGATTTAACGTGTATGTTATTTATTTAATTATATTTGCAAAGTTTTGTGGGGTTGTTCCCACTAGTATTAATTAATAATAATAAACAATTATGGAAGGAACAGTAAAATGGTTTAACTCTAGCAAAGGTTATGGTTTTATCGAAGGTTCAGATGGAACTGATTACTTTGCACATTTTCAAGAAATTCAATCTGAAGGTTATAAAACTCTTAAAGAGGGTTCTTCAGTAACATTTGAAGCAGCTGAAGGTGAAAAAGGACCAGTTGCAAAAGGAATTGTAGGTGCTTAATTAGTAAATATAATTTACAATTTTAAAAAACGGACTTTTTAAGTCCGTTTTTTTATTTTAGGATTTCTTTTAGTTTAAATAATTTATCTCTTAATTTAGCAGCCTCAATAAAATTTAATGATTTTGCCATTCTCTGCATTTCATTTTTAGTTTCTTTTATTAATTGACTTATTTCTTGCTTTGGTATTTTTTTAATATTTAAAATCTCCTCATTATTATCTAATTTGATTTTATATGGATTTAGAGTACTTATTATACTATTTTCTTTCTTCTTATTTATTTGAGTAGGCGTAATATTATTTTCTTGATTATACTTGATTTGTTTTTCTCTCTTAATATTTGTTGTATTGATAGTATTTTGTATTGATTTTGTGATTTTGTCGGCATACATTATTACAGATCCATCTATATTTCTTGCTGCTCTACCAGATGTTTGAATTAATGCTCTTTCTGATCTAAGAAATCCTTCTTTATCTGCATCCATAATTGCTACTAGACTAACTTCTGGAAGATCTAATCCTTCTCTTAAGAGATTAACACCAATTAACACATCAAATTCTCCATTTCTAAGTCCATGTATAATTTCTACTCTTTCAATTGTGTCAACATCAGAGTGAATGTATCTGCATTTAATATTAATTCTTCCTAGGTATTTTGTTAGCTCTTCAGCCATCCTTTTTGTTAATGTTGTAACAAGAATTCTTTCGTTTTTAATTATCCTAATCCTAATCTCTTCTATTAAGTCATCTATTTGATTTTTACATGGTTTTACTGTGATTATTGGTTCTAATAAGCCTGTTGGTCTAATAATTTGTTCAGTAATTACTCCTTCGCATTTTTCTAGTTCATATTCTGCGGGTGTTGCACTAACATATATTGTTTGATTATTTATTATTTCAAATTCCTCAAATTTTAAAGGTCTATTATCCATTGCAGCGGGTAATCTGAATCCATGTTCTACAAGATTATATTTTCTAGATTTATCACCACCATACATTGCTCTAACTTGCGGGAGTGTTACATGACTCTCATCTATTACTGTTATGAAATCTTTTGGGAAATAGTCTAATAAACAGAATGGTCTAGTTCCTTCTACTCTACCATCAAAGTATCTTGAGTAGTTTTCTATTCCTGAACAATAACCAAGCTCTTTGATCATTTCAATGTCAAAGTTTGTTCTTTCTTCTATTCTTTTTGCTTCGTTTTTTAGTTCAGATTTTTTAAAATAATCTATTTGTTTTACTAGATCATATTGGATATTTTTTATTGCTTCATTTGTTCTGTTTTTAGAGGCAATAAAGATGCTTGCAGGAAAGATTTTAATTTCCTTGACTTCTTTAATTATATTATTGTTATTAGGATTTATCTCTTCAATTTCTTCTATTTTATTACCGAAAAAATGTACTCTATAAGCAATGTCTGAATATGCAGGATATATATCTAATATATCTCCTCTAACTCTAAAATTTCCTCTTTTAAACTCTGATGTTGTTCTAAAGTATAATGCTTGAACTAGCTCTTTTAAAAGTTTTTCTCTTGTTTTAATTAAGTTGGTTTTTAATTCAATAATATTGTTGTGAAAATCTTCAGGATTACCGATCCCATATATGCATGATACAGATGCAACTACAATAATATCTCTTCTTCCAGATAATAGAGCTGATGTGGTACTTAATCTAAATTTTTCGATTTCTTCATTTATTGATAAATCTTTTTCTATATAGGTTCCAGAGCTTGGTATATATGCTTCAGGTTGATAATAATCATAATATGAGACAAAATATTCTACTGCATTATTAGGGAAGAATTGTTTAAATTCATTGTAAAGTTGAGCGGCAAGTGTTTTATTATGGCTAAGTACTAATGTAGGTCTATTGGTTTTGCTAATTACATTTGCTATGGTGAATGTCTTACCTGAGCCTGTAACTCCTAGTAATGTTTGAAATTTTTCTCCTTGATGAATTCCATTAGCTATTTCTTTAATTGCTTGAGGCTGATCTCCAGTAGGTTGAAAATCAGAGATTAGATCAAATTTCATTTCAGATAGAATTAAGAATCTTGAGCTCTTCTTGTAATTGATTTATATCTGTTGTTAAAGAATTAATTTTCTTTTCGATTCTATCTAGCAATGGGTTCTTTTCTTTAGTGATAACGATATATGACTTGTTATTTTCAAAAAGGTTGATTTCTTTTTTCTTTTCGTTTATCTCTTTTCTAACAGTTGATTTTCTCTTTGACAATTCTTTTGGGTTGTTATTAAGTAGACTCGCAGAAACTAAAGTTGTTTCTTTTTGAATTAGTTTCTTATCTATCTCTAGATTCTTTAAAAAACTGATACATGCTTTATTAAATTCAGCATCAATTTTAAGAGAGTTTTTAGTTCTTTCAATTTTATTCCATTTCTCAATATTAGTCTTTATCAATGAGATGTCTTTTTCTGGTTCTTTTGTTTTTTTAAGATTTGATATTAAAGATATTAGATCTTTTTTATTATTAATTTTCTTTAATTCATCTTGTTCTATTTTGTTTAGATATTCTTTTTTATATTTAAAAAAGTTGTCACATGATTTTTTAAATTTTTTCCAAAGATTAGCGTCTAATTTTCTATTTACAAAACCTGTTGCTTTCCATTGTCTCTGAAGTTTAATATATTTCTTTGTAGCTGTATCCCAATCTGTATTCTTTTCTAATTTTTTTGCTTCATCACACAGTTGGTTTTTAAGATCAATTGTTTTTTCATTATTAACTTTTCTTTTTTTATAAAATTGATTTTTATTGTAGTAGAATTTATCTAATGTTTCTTTAAATTTTTTCCAACAGATTTTATTATCTTTTTTGTTTACTCTTCCTAGGGACTTCCATTTTTTAGAAAGACTGTTACATTCTTCTATTGCATTTATACATTCTTTATGAGAGTTAAATTCTTTTTTACTTAGGTTAATAATTTTTTCACATATTTTACTCTTTTCATTAAATCTCTTTTTGTCATTCTTCTTTATTTCTAGGAAATGATCATTTCTTTTTTTATTAATTTTTTTACTTGCTTCTTGAAATTGCAACCAAATCTTATCTCTGATCTCTTTTTTTACTGGACCTATATCTTTCCATTTTTCATGTAATTCTTGGAGTTGATGATGCATGTCATTTAATGATTTAACAGACATTAACTTTTCAGCTTTAATACATATTTTTTCTTTTTCTTGTAAATTTTTTCTAAAATCAATATCTCTAAGATCTTTATTAAGTTTTGTATAATCATAAAACACTTCAACATAGTGATTATATGTTTGCCATATATCATTCTTAAATCTAATATCTACATGCCCTGTTGTTTTCCATTTTTTTTGTAGATCTCTAAATTTATTGAATGTGTCTTTCTTTAATTCTATTTCAGATGTAAGTCCTTTAATTTCTTCAATTATCTCTGTTTTTGTCTTTAGATTATCTGATTCTTTTTTTTCAATTTTCTTTCTGAACTCATTTTTGTTTTTTCTATATTCATTGTATAGTTTTTTAAAATCTTCTTCTCTAGGGTCTTTTTTTTCTTCAATGTTTAGATTATTTATTTCCTTGTAAAATAAAGCCTTTATTGTCTCTACCTTCTTAGATATAGAAAATGGATTTTGGTGATTTGCTAATGTTTTTATTAAGTCAATTAATTCATCAATACTATATTCTTCAATATTGATATTATATTCATTTATGATGTTGTTGTCTAATATCTCTTTGCTCTCTAAATCAATAGTTTCTTTTTCTGACATTTGGAAAATTATATTCTTTAATGTAAAGATATTTATAAAAGTTGTAAATATTATGTATAAATCTAGTAATTATTTAATTTGTCCAGATTTTCCATGATTCATTTGCTTGTATTTTAAGCATTTCTAAACCATTTTTTATTTCACAACCTTTACTCTTTGCTTTTTTTAGAAAATGAGTTTCTTCTGGATTATATATTAGATCAAAGATTAAATGTTTTTTATTAATATATTGGTATGGTATATCTGGATATGATTCTAGATTAGGGAACATTCCTAGTGGTGTAGTATTAATAATAATAGTATGATTCAATATGTCTTCTTTATTTATATTGTGATAATTTTTACTACCACTTCTGGAGATTACAGTATACTCAATCCTCTTTTTGTTTAAAACATATTGTACTGTTTTGCTAGCCCCCCCATTACCTAAAATAAGAGCTTTTTTTCTTCCTTTAATTAGTGGGCTGATGCTTTTTTCAAATCCTATCACATCAGTGTTGTAGCCTATAATTTTATTGTTTTTAATCTTTATGGTGTTTACTGCTTGTATTTTTTTTGCTTTATCATCTATTTTATCTAAGATTTTAATAATCTTTGTTTTATATGGGATAGTTACATTTAGTCCAATAATATCTGTATTCTTAATTAGATTTACGAGCTCATTAACATGAGTGATTTCATAGTTATTATATTGATAATTATCAAGATTTAATTCTTTAAATTTTTGATTAAAAAAATCTTTAGAAAATGAATGTTTAAGGCTTTTACCTATAAGACCAAATTTCTTCATTTTTTACCTTCCGGGATATTTTTCTATAATATAGACACTTAAGACGCCCATAAATATCATTATAGTAGCTATAATATTTTCTTCATTCATTTGTTTTGGCAAAAAAAGTGTATAATCAATAACCTTTACTTTATCTTCTATTATTATTGATTTACTAACTTCTTTCCATGGCCAAATTAACATTAATGATCCTGCTATGAATCCTGTTAAGGTAGCTAGTGTCTGATCTTTATATTTTTTTAGTAGCCATGAAAGGATATGAGAAAAGAATAGAAGACCAAATAATGATCCTAAAAAGAATATAGTAAGAATCGTTATGTTTAAATCTGTAACAGCTGTTACTAATAATAATTCATAGTTTCCAAGTAAAATTAAGATAAAGGACCCTGAAAGCCCTGGTAGCATCATGCCTGATATTCCGATTATACCACAGAAGAAAACAAATAGAAGATTGTCATTTTCATTTAAGGGAGAGATGTTTGAGAATGAAATAGCAACAATGGTTCCAATTATTAAAGAGAGAAGACTTAATCTGTCCCATTTCTTTATTCTTTTTCCAACAAAAAAGATAGATACAAGGATAAGCCCAAAGAAAAAAGCCCAAATATACAGTGGATAATTGTTAAATAAAAATTTAAATAAATTAGCAATGCTAAAGACACTAAATATACTACCACCAAAGACTGTTATTAGGAATAATAGGTTTGTATGATTAATGAATGCCTTAATCCTAAGTTTTAGTAAATATTTTAAAGCTATTTTGTCAAAAGATTTCAGGGAGTTAATAAGTTCTTCATATATTCCAGTTATTAAAGCAATTGTACCTCCTGATACCCCTGGAATCACATTTGCTACACCCATAGCAATACCTTTTAAAAAAAGAATAAGATGTCTTTTCATTAGAGATTATAAGTAATTATTGAAAGTATCTCCTCTTAAACCTAATCTTAGACATTCTAGTGAGATAATATCATTTGGCGAAATATTTCCTAAATTAACATTGGCTCCAAAGTTATTGATAAACCATACTTGTTGTTCTTTTTGTGGTGCTTCCCATAGAATCTGTGATAATTCTATTTCTTTACTTATCTGCTTGACTAAATGAGTTTTAACATCTCCGTTCTTTTCAAATATTCCAACATTTCCACCTTCACGAGCCTCAGCGATTACTTTCCAACTTCCAGCTTCAATTTCTTTTCTCATGAATTTCACCCAATCAGAATCTTGAAGCGTAATTGATTCGTCTTTGCTTCCAATTTCGCTGATTACTTTGTAATTTTTACTTAACTTTTGAATTAGCTCACATTTTTGATCATGTTCTATGGATATAGATCCATCAGATACTTCAACCATCTCTAAATCCAGTTGGTCCATGAGTTTGCAAAAATCGTCAAATTGGTTCCTTATAATGAAAGCTTCAAATAATGTTCCTCCTGTATAAACCATCATTCCAGATTGTTTATATAAATTTATTTTTTCTTTTATAAATCTTGTTAATAAACTCGTTCCGAAACCAAGTTTCACAATATCTGCTATTTCACTTTTTAAAGCAACCATATTTTCCGCTTCATTAAGGCTTAATCCTTTATCCATAACCATTGTTAATCCCTCACTTCTTGGCTGACTGGATCTTTTAGGTATGTTTTTTAATATTTCTAGCATTGTCTATTTATATATTAAAACAAAGATAGGAATACTGCCTAAACAATATGGTAAATTATGTAGTTTTGTATATAACTAAGTTAAGATATGACATTAATCAAATCAATATCAGGAATTAGAGGAACAATAGGGGGTAGATCTGGTGATGCATTAACTCCTTTGGATATTGTTCGTTTTACTTCATCTTATGCAAGATTTATATCTAGTAAGGGACTTGATTCTAATGTTATAGTTATTGGAAGGGATGCTAGGATTTCTGGGAAGATGTTATTAAATATTGTCTCGGGCACTTTAATCGGTTGTGGTTTTGATGTTTTAGATATAGGTCTATCTACTACTCCTACTGTAGAGGTTACAGTTCAAAAGGAATCAGCTGCTGGAGGCATCATATTGACTGCTAGTCATAATCCTAAACAATGGAATGCATTAAAACTTTTAAATAGTAAGGGTGAATTTATTTCCGCTGATGATGGCAAGATTATTTTAGATTTTGCTTCTTCAGATGATTTTATATTTTCTGATATTAGTGAGATTGGATCATATAATTTTGATGATTCATTTAATGAAAAACATATAGATGCTGTTTTAGCATTAGACTTAGTAGATGTTGATTTAATTAGATCTAAAAAATTTAAGATAGTTTTAGACGCAGTCAATTCAACTGGTGGAATTGTGATACCAAGACTTTTAGAAAGATTAGGTGTTGATTGCATAAAGTTATTTTGTGATCCGACGGGAGATTTTCCACATAATCCTGAGCCACTTCCAGAGAATTTAGGTCAGATATCAGATATGGTGATTGATTTAAATGCTGATTTAGGCATTGTAGTTGATCCAGATGTTGATCGTCTTGCCTTGATTTGTGAAGATGGTTCAATGTTTGGTGAAGAATATACCCTTGTTTCAGTGGCTGATTATGTTTTATCAAAGAAATCTGGAAATACAGTTTCTAATTTATCGTCTACAAGAGCATTATCAGATATAACAAAGAAACATCAGGGTAAATATTTTGCATCTGCTGTTGGGGAAGTTAATGTTGTTGAGAAAATGAAAAAATATAATGCTGTAATTGGTGGAGAAGGAAATGGAGGTATTATCTATCCTACTCTTCATTATGGAAGAGATGCATTAGTAGGTATTGCTCTTTTTCTAACATATTTGGCTGAACAAAATATAAGTTGCAAATCATTACGAAATACTTACCCAAATTATTATATGTCAAAAAATAAAATAGACTTAGATCTTTCTGTAGATATTTCTAGAATTTTTAACACTATTCAATTAAAATATTCTTCAAATAAATTAAATACTATAGATGGGTTAAAAATTGATTTTGATCAAGGATGGGTGCATCTGAGGAGATCAAATACTGAGCCAATAATTAGAATTTATTCTGAAAGTACTAGTCAAGATAAAGCTGAAGAGCTTTCTCAGGATTTTATTAACCAAATTAAAGAAATACTATAATGCGTGTATATTTAGATAATGCAGCTACAACTCCTATTGCCTCAGAGGTTGTAGATTTAATGTCAGAGATAATGAAATCTGATTATGCAAATCCTTCTTCTATTCATCATGGTGGTAGAAGGTCAAGAATAATTATTGAGACATCAAGGAAAACAGTCGCTAATTTATTAAATACTTCCCCAGGTAATATTTTCTTTACATCTGGAGGAACGGAAGCTGATAATATGGCTATTAGGTGTGGAATATTAGATAATAATATTACTCATGCAGTAACATCTTTAATTTCTCATAAAGCTGTTTTGTATCCATTAGAAGAATTAAAGGATAAGAAGAAAATTTCATTGTCGTATGTCAAGCTTGATGAAACGGGCAGGATAGATCTTAATAATTTAGAGGAAATCCTTAAAAGTAATGAAAGAACGTTTGTCTCTATTATGCATGCAAATAATGAGATTGGAACAATACAGCCAATTCAGGAAATAGGTTTTTTATGTAAAAAATATGATGCTATTTTTCATTAAGATACTATACAAACGATGGCTCATTATCCTATTGATTTACAAGAATTAGATGTTGATTTTATTACAGGGTCTGCTCATAAATTCCATGGTCCAAAGGGCGTAGGTTTTATTTATATTAATGATAGTGTTACAATATGTCCTCTTATTTCAGGAGGTAGTCAAGAGAGAAATATGAGAGCAGGCACAGAAAATGTTCATTCAATTGCGGGTCTTGCCAAAGCTATGGAATTGTCATATTCATGTATGGAGAAGGATAAAGAATATATTTTGGGCCTAAAAATATATATGATTGATAAACTTAGAAAAAACATCAAGGATGTTAGCTTTAATGCAGGTTGTGCTGATCTTGAAAATAGTTTATTTAAGATTCTTAGTGTTAGTTTTCCTAAAACATCTTCTTCTGAGATGTTATTGTTTAGTCTTGATATAATGGGAATCTCTTGTTCTGGAGGAAGCGCATGTTCTGCAGGAAATATGTCAGGATCACATGTTCTTGATGTAGTTTGTAAAGATCATAAAAGAACAGGTGTTAGATTTTCTTTTAGTAAGTATAATACAAAGAAAGAGATTGACTATACAATAAATAAGCTTAAAGAAATTTTTAATTAGATTTTTTTATTTTAATTTGGAGATATCCATAAAGGATTGTCATAATAGGACTTATTAAGTTAAAGAAACAGTATGGTAAATAGTTTAATGTAGCCACTCCAAGAACAGCAGATTGTGCAGCTCCGCAGGTATTCCATGGGATTAAAACTGAAGTTACAGTACCACTATCTTCTAATGTCCTACTTAGATTTTCAGGAGCTAATCCTTTATCTTTATAATTTTCTTCAAACATTCTTCCTGGAACAACAATACTAAGATATTGATCAGATGTTGTTAGATTAAAGAATATACAAGTTGCAGATGTTGTTGCAATTAGTGAGCCAGGTTTTTGAGCGTAGGATATAATAGGGTCGCTTATTCTTTTTAATAGCCCTCCCTCTTGCATAGCACCACCAAAGCTCATAGCACAGATTACAAGCCAAACAGTACTTAGCATTCCTTTCATTCCGCTACTTGTTAAAAGATTATTTATTAACTCATGTTCTGTATTAATTGAAATATCACTTGCCATTGCATTTATAATTGCTTTATAGTATGTTTCAATATTTAATAATGATGTTTGGCTTATTTCAGAAATAATTTGAGGTTGATAGATAATTGCAAATATTCCACCTAATAATGTGCCTGCTAATAATGAAGGGATTGCTGGTGTTTTTTTAATAATCAATATAACAACGAATAGAGGAACAATAAATAACCATAGATTAATATTAAATTTTGTATCTAAGGCTGATAATAGTAAATTAATGTTTTGTTCACTTGAGGTTTCTATAGATAGGCCAATTATAAAAAAGATAATTAATGTAATTATAAAAGTAGGTATGGTTGTATACATCATATACCTTATATGAATAAAAAGATCTGTTCCTGACATAGCAGCAGCAAGATTTGTAGTGTCTGATAGAGGAGACATCTTGTCACCAAAATATGCTCCAGAAATAATTGATCCTGCTACCAAACCATGAGATATTCCTAATACATCTCCAATCCCAATTAGTGCAATTCCAATTGTCGCAATTGTTGACCAAGAACTTCCTGAGGCTAAAGAAACAATGGCACATATTATACAAGAGGCAAAGAGAAAAATTTCAGGATTAAGAATCTGTAACCCATAATATATCATTGCAGGTACTATACCACTAATTAACCATGTCCCAGTTAGGGAGCCAATTAGTAGAAGAATAATAATAGCTGTAGATGTTGAGCTAATACTACGGCTAATTGCATTTAGAATTTTTGTCCATTTCTTGCCATTTAAGAGGCTAATTATGATAGCAACTGTAGCTGCAAGTAGTAAAGCTATTTGATTGGGACCAGCTAGAGATTCATCTCCATAAATATAAACATTTGATGCAAGAAGGATTATTAAAATTAATAATGGAAGTAAAGCTATTAGGAATGGTATTTCTTTATTTATTTTAATAATTAGATTATTTTAATAAGTTTTAAGATTTTTTGTCTTCTTCGTAATAACCATAACCACCACCATATCCATATCCATATCCATATCCATATCCATATCCGTATCCATAGCCATAACCACTCATATTATTTTTATAGTCATTAATTATAATGTGTATATTTTCTATTTGTTTGTTATTGTATAAAGAATTAACAACTGATAATGCTTGATGTTTTGTATAGTTGTGTCTTACTACGTATAAATTTATGTCTGCATTTCTCATAAGTATTACCCCATCAGTAACTAATCCAATAGGAGGAGTATCAATTATGATATAATCATATTTTTGATTTAATTCTTTTATTAAATCCTTCATTTTATTGCTATCTAGTAATTCTGCTGGATTTGGAGGGGTTGGTCCTGAGAAAATTATATCAAGAGAATCTACTTCTGTTTTATTAATTATTCCTTCTAAATTTGATTTGTTTATTAGATAGTTGCTTAGGCCATGTTTGTTTTCTGATTTAAATTCTAATTCTAATTTAGGTTTTCTTAGATCCGCTCCAATCAAGATTGTTTTATGACCAGATAAGGCAAAAATTGATGCTAAATTCATAGAACAAAATGTTTTTCCTTCTCCACCAATTGAAGAGCTAACAGTAATTATTTTTCTCTCTTTTTCTACAGCTAAATACTGAAGATTTGTTCTAATTGATCTAAATGATTCAGAGATAACTGACTTTGAGTTTTTTGGTACAATTAGACTTGTTATTTTATCACTATGACCTATTAATCCTAGTATAGGAATATTTGAATGAACTTGTAGGTCTTTTTTACTTCTAATTGTATTATTGAAGAACTCTCTTAGAGATATATATATAATTGGAATTAGTATTCCAAATAGAAGACATAAGAAATAAGTAACTGAGGTTCTTGGGCTAATTGGTATTTCGCTTTCCAATCTGGCATAATCTATGACTTTATGATCGGATTCTGTTCCGGCCTTTGCAAGTGATGCTTCATATTTTTTATTTTGCAGATAAACCGATGTTTGTTCATTATACAGATACTCTCTTTTAAGAACAATATATTCTTTTTGATATTTAGGTAATGCATTAATACTATTATTGAAATTAATCTGTCTTTCTAATAAATCCTCCTCATATATGCTTGCTGTTGCTAAAAGATTATTTAAGTTTTCTGTTATTGCTTCTTGAGTATGTTTTATTTGTGATTGTATAGAAATATATGTAGGATTCTTCTGTGTTGTTGTTAGTTCAAGATCTTTCTTTCTAGCTGATAGCTGAAGCAATTGGTTAATTAAAGTGTTTAATTCTGGGTTTGTTATTCCCATTGATGTAGGAGATACAATATTACTTGTTTCTTTATTTGCATTAAGATAATTTAATAATGATCTATAGTATTTCATGTTAACTGATTGTTCAGCTAATAGATTATCAATTTTTTGTTTTTGAAAGAAAGTTCCATACTCTTCCTCAATATTTTCAATATTTGGATGTTTTCTCTTAAATCTTTCAATATTGTTTTCTATTATAAGTAGTGAGTCTTTTATTATACTAAGTTGTTTATCAATAAATTCTATGGTATTAATTGCCATATTATTTTTGTCATTTAATCCATTATTTATATATTGCTCTGTAAGTTTATTTAAGAAATTAATGCTTTTCCCTGGGTTCTCACCATTAATTTTTAATTTTAATACAGATGTTTCTTTATTTATCGGATTAATTGATACTGCGTCTATATAGCTCCCAACTAATTTGGATCTTTGATGAAATCTAAATGAGAATTCTTTATCTTTTTCTAAGATACTGTTAATGTTAAATGATTTTGACTTCTTTATTTTAAATGAAAAATATTCAGTTTTAATTTGTTGGTTAAATAGAAAATTATCATTGATATCAATATTTACATTTATATTTTTATTTAATCTATCTTTTTTAATGTTATATGTGTGTTGATCATCAATAGAACATGTTAGTTTAAATGATTTTTCATCAATGATTTGTATTCTAAATTCGTCACTAGTTATTTGTTGATGATTAGAATCAATTTGGATTATAAATGGCGTGTTTTGAAACAGCTCATTACTTTGTAGAAAACCATGCTGGTAGTAGGATACGCCTAATGATAAATCATTTATTACCTGATTAATTAATGAGAATGATTTTAACACAACTATTTCATTATTAATATTTGTTTTACCACTAAATAGCTCCATCCCTTCTAGAATATTTTCTGCTCCAAGTTGTGTGTTATTATCATCTCTAATTAGGATTGTACTTGAAACTCCATAAATTGGTGTTGTATATCTATTATAGGCAATTGCAATAAGACTAAAAACAAATATTGATATAAGAAAATAATACCAATGACTATAATATCTAAAGAATAGATTTTTTATATCTATTTTTTCTTCAATTATTTGATTTTCTTCATTATTCATTAAATTAGTCTTTTGTGAAATTCATTATTGCATTAAAAAGCACTGCAAATGTTGTTAAGCTAGATAGTAATATTTGAGATTGAGATTTTTTTAAGCCTTTGAATTTTAGTGGTTGAACGTAGACTAGGTCTTTATTGCTTAGATAATAGAAATTTGAATTTAAAATAGTGCTCTCAGTTAGATCAAAAAAGTATACTTTCTTTTTGTTATTGTTTGATCTAACTATTTTAACCTTTCTAAGATTTCCATAGTCATTGATATCTCCTGCCATTGCCAGAGCATCAAAAATTGTTAGATTTTCTTTATAGACTGGAAATGTTCCAGGGTTATTTACCTCTCCTAATACAGTGACTTCAAAGTTTGCAAGCTTAACAATAACAAAAGGGTCAATAATGTATTCTTTCGCTATTTCAGTAATTATTTTTTTTGCATCCTCTAGAGTTTGACTCACAATATTAACTGTACCAACATTGGGCAGATCAATTGTTCCTTCTTGGGTTACAGTAAATCCATTTAGATAGAGGTTGGCTGCCGTTGTTGTTGTATTAGCGTTATTTGTATTGGTTTCTAAATTAAATAATTTGTTTGATTCTTCGTTACGACTAATCACTTTTATCATAAGTATATCTCCTATTTCGATACGATGTTTTGGAGGTATTGGAGAAATTCCCCAACCTTCTTTTGTATCACTATTCATGTATGTTATTTTACTAACTGGAGTACAGTTGAAAAATAACGAGAAAACAACTAGTAATATTAAAAGAAAAAAGGAATTAGATTTATTCATTAATAATTTTTTGCAAAGATAAGAAAGTAAACCTAAATAAACTTTTTAAGCTCCTGATATAGCTTAGCAGATGGCAATCCAACTACATTTGTATATGACCCATTAATTTTTTCTATTCCAATTAATCCAATCCATTCTTGAATTCCATATGAACCTGCTTTATCTGAAGGATCAAATTTCTTTACGTAGTGTGCTATGTCTTTCTTGTCTAATTTATTAAAGGAAATTTCTGTAGTCACAGAGAAGGATTTTTCTTTTTTAATTGTACAGATACATACTCCTGTTATGACTTTATGTGTTTTGTTAGATAGATTGTTTAAGATTTCTTGAGCTTTTTTATGATTACTAGGTTTTGAAATCAATTTATTTTTTAAAAAAACTAGAGTATCAGCAGTAATTAATATTTCATTTGCTTTAAGTTTTTCTTTTAAGGAGTGAGCTTTTTTTATTGCTAAAAAGACAGGCGCATCATGATTTTTAATTCCTTTAGGAATAGTTTCATCTATATTTGATACTCTTATATCAAAATCAATACCCATCTCTTTAAGAATATCTTTCCTTCTAGGCGATTCCGACCCTAGTATAAAATTATATTGTTTAATTTTTTTCAGCAATTAGTTAATATAATTAAGAGTGAAAAATGCTATAGAAATAATACCTGTAATCATAATAAATTTTGAAATTTTACTTAGAAATGAAAAATCATGCTTATTAGTAGCAAAATGGCATTTGATTATAAAGAAAATTATTAATAATTGTAAAAAGACCACATATTGGATTGAATTAATATCAGTTCCCCATATCTGAATCTTTTGATCATCAGGAAGATTAAATATAGATTGACTTAAGCTATATTGAAAATATTGCCAAATTCCAATCAGAAAGAATGCAATAAAGTTTATGCTGTTAATTATCAACTTAGTTTTTTGTAGACCAAGTTTTATAATTACTGTATTTGTATTAGAAAGCCGATCTCCTTCAATATCTTCTACATCTTTTATTATTTCCCTTGATAATGTCATTAAAAATGAAAACAGAGCATAAATAAGAATGATTTTAAAAATAATTTCAGATGAGTTTTCTATTCTTATTACAGAAATTATATCTAAAAGCCCAAGATTAATAATAGATAACGCAACAAGCCAGCTAACAATCAGGTTGCCTTTTAAGAATGAGTTTTTTAATTTTTTTGAGTATCTCCATAGAGCAAAAATGGAGTAAAGAAAGATTAAGCTAAATAATAATTTGTTAATTATATAACAAACGTATGTTATCAATATTAGAGATACTATGTTAAAGAGAATATACCATACTAGTGCAATCTTTGAAGTTATTTTCTTGTTTATTATTCTTTTGTCTTCTTTGTTAATCTTATCTACCTTCTCATCATAGATGTCATTTATAATATATCCTCCAGCTGTAATTAAAAGTGTGCTTGTAATAAATAAGAAAAAATTAAAATTATTGAGCCCTGGTTGTTCAATAAAATGATTAATTAATAAGAATTTAATTAGACATTGTACTAGTACAATGATCATTAGATTAATAGGTCTAATAAGTTTGATAAAATTAATAAGAGTTGTCATGAGTTTTACTTATGTTATTGCTTATTAATTTATATAGAACCTTAAATTCATCTTGATCGATTGATTTTAGATGTTCTTCAATAATCTTAGTGTCTTTTCTTATTGCAGGTCCTGTCTGTGTCATTAAAGGATCTGTAGATTCTATTCTTGTAAATGATTCTTTTATTAAGGGTAATAAGAGTTTGTAACTTATATTTTCTTTCTCTAATAGTTGTTTCGCAATCACTAGCATATGGTTACTAAAATTACATGCAAATATTGCAGCAATATGAATTTTTTTTCTTTTATATGAATCTGTCTTTTCTATTGTTTTTGATATTGAAGAAGCAAGTTTTATTAATTCTTTTTCAAACTTCTTATTATTCGCTTCTATAAGGAAAGGAATGTCTTTCATATTTGTCTTGATGTCTTTTTTGAAAGATTGTAAAGGATATAAAACCCCATAGTCTGGGAGATGCTCTTTAAAGACATTAATGCTTGTGCTGCCAGATGTGTGTACTGTAGGGTTTTTTGGTAATATCTTGATAACATTCTTTATTTCATCATCTTTTATAGCAATAATTGTTATGTCTGCTTGTTTAATTTCTTTTGGATTAGAGGTCCATTCAGATTTTATTTTTTTAGCCAGATTTTTTGCATTAGTTTTATTAGGGCTATAGATTTGATTAATAAGATATCCTTTTTTATTAATATTAAGAGCTAAGTTGGTTGCTAAATTTCCTGATCCGACTAAAAGTATTTTCTTCATTTCTATGAGTTATATATCCAAATTTATTTTAAAGATATATATAAAATTATAAAACAAAATTAGCAAACAAATTGTAATTTTACACTTCATAATTTTATAATGATAAAACGTTTTCTAGGATTTTTATTGTCTGTTAAATTAGCATCATTTCTTATTTTAGTTTTTGCTGCTGTAATTGGGTTTGCTACGTTCATTGAAAATGATTTTGGGAGAGTATCTGCTAAGGCATTAATTTATTCTAAATGGTGGTTTGAATTAATACTTTTCATTTTATTAATTAATCTTATATATAATTTAAAAAGATATAATCTCTTTAGGAAAGAGAAGGCAGCAGTTTTAACCTTTCATTTAGCCTTTATTGTTATTTTGATTGGATCGGCTATTACAAGGTATTATAGTTTTGAGGGTATGATGCATATTAGAGAAGGGGAGGAATCAAATATTATAGTCTCAGATGATGTCTTTTTACAGATAAAAGTTGATGACAGGAAATTACAATTAGAGAATGATAAGAAATTATTTCTTTCTGCTATTAGTAATAATAATTTTTCTTTGCCTGTAAAGTTCCTAGATAACCAGATTTCAATTGATTATGTAGATTTTCTACCAAATGTTAGAGATACTTTTATTATTGGAGTCGATGGAGTAAGAACATTACATCTAATTGTTCCTGGAGATAATGGTATGCAATCTGAATACCTTAAAGATGGTGAGCAGAAGAAAATAAAAGATCACATCTTTACTTTTAACAATCCAATTATTGGAGCTATTAATGTCTTGTCAAAAGACAGTCTCTTAATGTGTGAATCTTCTTTTGATATTGGATCAATGAAAATGATTGATCGTTCAACAGCTAACTTTATTGCTAATACTAGTTTTTTATTATCTAAAAAGACATTGTATTCAGTTAATGAATTAAATTTTGTCTTAAAGGAGATTATTTCTAATGGAAAGGATGAGCTGTATAGCTCTTCAAAGGTAATGAAGGATGGAAATATGGATGCTTTAATTGTAAATATAAATTGTAATGGAGAATCAAAAAGAGTGAATTTGTTTGGAGGTAAAGGATTTACTTCTAAACCACAAGAAATATTAGTTGGTAATACTTATTTTAATTTATCATATGGCTCTAAGAATTATTATGTTCCATTTAGGATTAAATTGAGAGATTTTCAATTAGAAAGATACCCAGGTTCTATGAGTCCTGCATCATTTGCAGCTGAGGTGACAGTTAAAGATGGTCAGTTAGAAAAAGATTTTAGAATATTTATGAATAATGTCCTAGATTATAAGGGTTATCGTTTCTTTCAATCTTCTTATGATCAGGATGAGAAAGGGACTATTCTTTCTGTTAATCATGATATGTTAGGAACAATTGTAAGTTATCTTGGATATTTTCTATTAGCATTAGGTATGATTATGGTATTTTTTACTTCTGAAACCAGATTTTCTTTTTTGACTAAGCAACTTAATAAGCTAAAAAACAGAATAGTATTGCTTTTAATACTATGTATTAGTTATTCTAGTTCATCTGCACAAGATAATTTAGACAGTATAATTGTAGCAAATACAATTGATATTGATCATGTTAAGGTCTTTGAGAGTCTCTTAGTTCAAGATAATGGTGGTCGTGTAAAACCTGTTAATACACTGTGTTCTGAATTTTTAAGAAAGATTTCTAGAAAAGATAATATTTTTAATCAGAACCCTTCTCAGGTTATTTTGGGAATGATGAAGAATCCTAAGCTTTGGAGTAATGTGCCAATGATTAAGATAACTCATGAGAAATTAAAATTATTGCTAGAGACAGAGGCAAATAGAGTTTCTTTTAGATCTTTTTTTAATCAGGATGGAGATTATATTTTAAAGAATCTAGTAGAGAATGTAAATGCGAAAGCACCAATAAATAGAGACAAATTTGATAAAGATATTATTACTGTTGATGAACGTATAAATATTTGTTTTACAGTTTATAATGGAGATATATTCAGATTTTTTCCATTAGTTAATGATTCAAATAACACATGGTATACAGCTAGAGAAAATAGTTTTTTCTCTAATAAAGATTCTCTTTTTGTTTCAAATATCATGATGATGTATATGAATTCATTAGATCGAGCTATTGTAGAAGATAGTTGGGCTACTTGTGATAGTGTTGTGTCATACATTTCTAAATTTCAATATCGTTATGGGCAGAAGGTAATACCTAGAGGATATAAGGTTAAGCTAGAGGTGCTTTATAATAAACTTAGTATATTTTCTAATCTTTTTATGTATTTCTTTATTGTTGGGTTGGTTTTTTTGATTCTTCTTATAATTAGAATTTTTAATAGTAACATACTTTCTGGAGTAATAAAATTATTTCAACTTCTCATTGTTCTTGGTTTTGTATATCAAACTTTAGGGTTAACGAGTCGTTGGATTATTTCTGGGCATGCACCATGGAGTAATGGATATGAATCAATGATATATATATCATGGGCTACAATGTTATCAGGGATTATTTTTAGTAAGAAATCTAAGATGACTCTTGCAGCTACAACATTAGTTACGTCTTTGTTTTTAATGGTAGCTCATCTTAATTGGTTAGATCCAGAAATCACCAACATAGTACCAGTTTTAAATTCTTATTGGTTAATGATTCATGTTTCAATTATTACAGCAAGTTATGGGTTTTTATCTTTAGGGGCTGTTTTAGGATTCTTTTCTCTATGGTTAATAATCTTTTCTAATGAAAATACAAAAGAACGATTAACAGCTACAATTAAGGAATTAACATTAATTAATGAGAAATCTATAACTATTGGCCTGTTTATGTTGTCTATAGGCACATTTTTAGGTGGTGTATGGGCAAATGAATCTTGGGGTAGGTATTGGGGCTGGGATCCAAAAGAAACATGGGCATTGGTGAGTGTTTTAGTATATGTATTTATCTTACATATGCGATTAATTCCTGCTTTATCTGGAATTTACACTTTCAATCTAGCATCACTTATAGGGATATGGTCTATTATTATGACATATTTTGGTGTTAATTATTATCTGTCTGGTTTGCATTCTTATGCAGCAGGAGATCCTATGCCTATTCCTTCTTTCGTATATTATTTGATATTCATTACCTTAATAACTGCTATTTTAGCAAAGTTTAAATATAAAAGATATTATTCATGAAATTAGATGTTTTAGCTTTTGGTGCCCATCCAGATGATGTAGAATTAGGTTGTGGAGGAACAATTATAAAGCATACGAGTAATAAATTAAAAGTTGGTATAATAGATTTAACCAAAGGAGAATTAGGAACTAGAGGATCAGCTAAAATTAGAATGAAAGAGGCAGATTCAGCAAGTAAATTAATGAATATTGCATTAAGAGAGAATCTTGCTTTTGATGATGGGTTCTTTATTAATGATGATAATCATAAAAGAGTATTAATAAGAAAGATTAGAGAATATCAGCCAGATATTATCTTAACAAATGCTCCTTCTGATAGGCATCCAGATCATTCAAGAGCATCTCAATTAACTATTGATGCTTGTTTTCTTGCAGGTTTAGAGAAGGTTGATACTGATCAAGAGGTATGGCGACCAAAAGCTATTTATCATTATATACAGTTTAATAATATAAGTCCAGATTTTGTAGTCGATATATCAGAGTATTTTGATCAGAAAATAAAAGCAGTGAAGGAGTATAAGTCGCAATTTTATAATCCTGATTCAAAAGAAACTAATACAATTATCTCATCCAAGGAATTTTTTGAAAGTATTGAATATAGAGCAAAAGATTTAGGAAGACAAACAGCATGTAAGTATGCAGAGGGTTTTATTGCTCATCAATTACCTAAGATTAATTTATTAAATGACATTAAATAAAAAAACCGGACTCTAAGAGTCCGGTTTTTTTAAGGTTAAATTAAGGTCTTTATTTAGAAATAATAAATTTCTCAGTGTATTTTATATTGTTGTTATTAAATTTTATAAAATACACTCCATTTTCCAAATCAGTTAAATTAATATTAAATCTATTTTCTCCTGCAAAAGTATTTAAAGAATATTTTTTGATTTGCTCACCTAAAATATTGTTTATTGATAAAGTAATTTTAGAGCTTTTCTCACTATATAGATCTAAAGTTATCTTGTCATTTGCTGGATTAGGGTATACAGAAAAGTTTATGTCTAAATTATTATTGATTACATTTGTTGATGAATTGCTTAATTCAAATGTATCTAGTTCTAAGTAGATTATTTCGTTAAGATCAATAATATCTTCATCACCCCTTACTGCTAGTCCTGGCTCAAAATCTTTTTGATAAATTAGTCTTATTTTATCATCCACATTTCTATCCATTCTTGCAAAAACACATTCTTGAGCTCCACCCCATAAATCATGTGGTGTTACATCTTTAGGAGTGCTCCAAGTGGTTCCTCCATCCATACTCTTAATAACGAAAACATGTCTAAAATTTTGAGAACCTTGATCTACATTTTCGACTAAAGATGAATATGAAACAAATATATTTCCTTGATTATCAATACCTGCACTTGGCATACAGTCTAGAGACAGATAATATGTTGGAATACCAACATAATTAAGGATGCCATCTCCATCAAAATCTTGAGCAGAAGCTATCATCTGTGGAAGACTTGAATACCATAAAGACGGACTTGTTATTGGATTGTTAGCATAGTCATCTGGTCCCATATTTTCATTCCAGTATATGATTCCACTAGTTCCTCCAAAGTATGAAGTATTTCCATCAGAAAGATCTGCATCAAGTAGTCTCATATTTCCAAAAAACACATGTGCAGTTCCACTATTGTCTAATAAAACTGTACCAGCTCCATCGGTGCTATACAAGCTATCCATTACACCATCTTGATCAAGATCTATTCCAGCATCAGTAGTGTATTTGTCAACTGGAAAGTCAAGAAAAACAGTACTTGTCCATGTATTTCCATTATCAGTAGATTTTAGAAGTACTGAATCATCTAAATCACCAAAATATGCTATTACAACAGTTTCTCCTTGAGCAGCAATTGCATAGCCATCACCGTCAAACCCTACATATTTACTAGTGTCAAGAGTCGGTAACTGCATGTCTTGTATATCCCAGGTAACTCCACCATCTTGAGATCTATAGTATACTAAGGCTCCATCTAGACCATTCCAGATAGTCCCTCCAAGACCAGTAGGTGCAATGACACCAACCATATGTATACTTTCATTATTTGCTCCTCCTATTACAGATCTATTCCAGATAATATCAGTATAAATACCATTACTATCCATTGAAGAGATTATCTGTTCATCCCAAGTTCCAGAACCTACAGAAGGACGATGCGTCATTAATAGGTATCCATTATCTGTATTATGTGTGATTGCTATTTCTTTCCCAGATGCTGTAGCTAGAATTGAAGGCCATCCTCCTCTTGAGGATTCTAATCTTGCAGTAGGGTTAGATCCCCATGAAGAACCATCATAAAAATTGTATCCAGTACCTCTATCAGAATATGCAGCAGCATATTGGGCACTCATTGTCCATGTTGCAGAAATAGTTCCATCGTTATGTCTAATTAATCTATTATCTACAGATGCATTTGATTGTAAGTCATATGTTGTTGTTCCAATTAGAACTTCATCCATACTCATTGTTTTTGATGCAATCGTATTAGGGTTAGTGTTTGTAATTAGGTTACTTAATACCTCATTACCACTAATCATATTTTTTGGTGTTATTGAACTAACATCTCCATTTTTTATTTTATATGGTGAGTTTTGAGCAATAATAGTATTACAAAATATAATTATGACTAGGTATGTAAAAGTTTTTTTCATAATTTTTGTTTTAGTTAAAAATGTACTGTAATAATACTAAAAAATTTTCTTAAATTTTAATCTAATGGAGTTTCCTATTACAATAACATCAGAAAAAGCCATGAAAAGTGCAGCCCACATAGGATTTAGATAACCTAAACATGCTATTGGGATCGCTATTATATTATAGGAGAACGCCCAAAATAGATTTTGTTTTATGGTTAATAGAGTATGTTGACTAATTTTTAATGCTTTAGGAAGTTGTTTTAGATTATTGTTGTTTAATAGAATTATTTCTGATGATTGAATAGCTATTTGACTTGCATTACCAAGAGATATTCCAAGAGTTGCTCTTGCTAGGGCAGGAGCATCATTTATACCATCACCAAGCATTATAGTATCATTGTTAGTATTTAATTCATCAATAACCTTTAATTTATTCTCTGGCAATTGATTAAAAAAAAGTTTATTAAAAGATAAGGTCTTATTAATCTGTTCACATTTTTCTTGTCTATCCCCACTTATTAAGATGGTAGAATATCCATTATTTTTGAGTGTTTGAATTACTTCTGTAGTTCCATCTTTGATTTCGTCTTTTAGATTAATAGTAGCAATAATTTTATCATCCTTTTTGATATATATATCAAATTTTTCTTTCTGGTTTTCACTTGCATCTTTTCCGATGAAATAGTTGTTGTGATTATATTTTGCAGAAATCCCTACTCCATTCTTCTCTTTAATATCAGTAATATGTAATTCGCTAGAAAAGTTAGTTAATTCATCAATTAATGAATTAGCTATTGGATGCGAAGAATGTTTTTCAATGTTATAGATTATATTTTTTATTTCTTTTTCATCACCTTCTATTACATTAAACTGTTGGATTCTAAATTTTCCTGTTGTTATTGTCCCAGTTTTATCAAATGCGATATTATTAATATTTGCCATTTTTTCTAATGTTTGTCCACCTTTGATAAGGATTCCATTCTTAGCAGCTCTTCCAATACCTACCATGATTGCTGTAGGTGTGGCTAGACCCATTGCGCAAGGACATGAGATAACTAAGACAGCTACTGATCTTAAGAATGCATCAACAGAAGAAAGGTTAAACATAAAATGTGAAATAAAAAAGGTACAAATAGAGATTCCAATAACAATAGGCACAAATATTGAACTTACTTTATCGCCAATTTTCTGAATCTTAGGTTGATCTTTCTGAGCATCTTTAACAAGTTTGATAATTTGTGAAAGAATTGTTTTGTTTCCTATAGTTGTTGCTTCTATTTTAATACTTCCATTAATTAGGATTGTCCCTCCAATAACATTGGATTTGATAGTTTTATTAATAGGTAAGCTTTCGCCTGTTAACATAGATTCATCAACTGTACAATCTCCCCATATAATTTTCCCATCAGTTGGTATAATATCTCCACTATTAATTATTAATATGTCTCCTTGTTTTATTTCTTCAAATTTTATCTCAATAATTTTTTCATTTTCTATTTTCTTTGCAGTAATTTTTTGAATATTAGATAATTCTTTTAATGCTGTAGTTGTTTGTTTTACTGATCTATGTTCTAATACATTTCCTAATAGAACTAAGGTAATTATAGTTGCAGATGTTTCAAAAAAAAGATAGTCATTTACTTGATTAGTGCCATAAAACAACCACCATCCATAAATACTGTAGAAAAATGCTGCTGAACTTCCAATAAAGATTAAAACATCCATATTAGGAACACCAATTTTTAATGATCCAAAAGCACTTTTCCCAAAATAGATGACACCAATAAAATACACCGGTAGGCATAGAATTAATTGAACAAGAGGATCGTAAAGTATATTGTCATGACCTAGAAACATATGACTAAAAAGAGGTATGGTAAAAATTAATGATATGCAAAATAGGATTTCTACTTTGGAATATTTTTTTTCTTTTTGATCTGGGTTTTTTACTTTATATCCGATTTCTTCTATTATTGATATAATTTCATCTTTAGTGTTATGGTTGGCTGAGCAATTAACTTCTCCTAATGAGAAATCTACAGAAACATTATTTATTGAGTTGTCTTCAAGATGTTTTTTTAGACCAATAGCACAATTATTACATGTCATGCCTTCAACTTGTAAAGTGATGTCTTTTACAGCTTCATTTTCCATGTAACAAATATATATAAGTTATTTATGTTTAATGAATATTAATATATATTTGCAATCTTAAAATGGTGGTTGTAGCTCAGTTGGTTAGAGCACTGGTTTGTGGTGCCGGGGGCCGTGGGTTCGAATCCCATCAGCCACCCATAAAAAAAGAGTTGATTTTTCAACTCTTTTTTATTTTACTTTATTTAGATTTCTGATTAATTGGGGCTTTGATTTGAAGCCAGAGAATTGTGCAACTTTCTTATCTTTACCATCAATGACAACTATTGTTGGCCAATAGAAATTTCCATTTGTTGGAGCAACTAAATCAAAAAAAAGATTATGTCTCCAGCTTGATTTTGGATCTTCTTCAATGGAAACATCATTAATATATTTTTTCCCATTATAGGTAATTGGGTTCTTAGTTTTTCCATTTATCATTACAGGAAAAAAATTCCCGTTAATTAATCTAATAATTAGTGGGTCACTTAACACTTCTTTTTTCATTCTCATGCAATAATCACAATTATCTCTATAGAAAAAGATTAGCATGTTTTTATTATATTTTTCAGAATATTTTTCTCCATTTGAAAGTGAAAGCCATTCAATTGAATTTTTTTGAGCTCCCTGAGTAAAAGATAGATAAGGAAGAAGACTTAATAAAAGAATAAATATTCTTTTCATTTATCTGTCTTTTAGATATTTTTTTGCTCCAGTTATCCATGCGCTAGGCCCTCCTTTGACATAACCTTGAGCACCTAATCTTTTAAAATTAATTTTTTTATCTACAACTTCAGGTATAACAAACCATCCAGTAGGATATCCTCTAACTGCAAACATATTACGTAGATTTTCATTTTGCTGTCTGGTTTTTTCATCAAGTTTCTTTCTTCTTGGGAAATCTAATTCAACAAGTACTAAGTTCTCTTTTGCCCATTTTACAAATTCTGGTTTAAAGAAAACTTCTTTTTGTAGTCTAACACACCATCCGCACCAGTCACTTCCTGTAAAAAAGAAAAAAAGAGGTTTTTTATCTTCCATTGATATGTTGATTGCTTTTTCAACGTCTGTGTGCCATTCTAATGCGTTCTCTTGTGAGTAAAGATTAATTGAGATAAGAAGTAATAGTATCGAGAATATTTTTTTCATTTTATGATTTTTAAAGTTTTAATGTAAACCATGCATTAGTTTTTTAATATATGGAGATATAATAACAACGAAGATAGCTATAAATATTGTGACAAAACCTATCTGTCCATATATACTATTGTATTGTAATAGAGTAGCTACAGCCTCATTTGAGGTGTCAGGGTAACCCATAAACCAATCTGTTAAATTAGACAGCCAAGTACTTTCTCCAGAATCATTTCCACTTGTTGTTAATTTAGCAATTTCTCCTGAAATGTAGTGAGCAAAGGTTGATGATAGGAACCAAACTCCCATCATAAATGCTGCTATTCTCTTTGGAGATAACTCAGTTACTTTTGAAAGGCCAATAGGAGACAAAAACAGTTCACCAGTTGTTATTAAAAAGTATCCTAAGAAAACAAAAAGGAAAGGTACTTTACCATTTTCACCAATGAAATGGGCAGTAGCAGCAAAAATTAAGAAACCTAATCCTAATTGAAAGATTCCTAAAGCAAATTTTATAGGTGTATTAGGATTTCTTTTCATATCTCCTAATTTTGTCCATAACCAACTAAATGGAATTGCTAGTAATACTATGTAAGCAGGATTTATAGCATTTGTTTGAGAGGCATTCATTCCAACTAGATTAACACATTTGTCTACCCATACCGTAATTGAACTTCCAGCTTGTTCGAAGCATGCCCAAAAAATTGTACAAAAAACTGATAAGATCATTAATGCAATGAGTCTATCTCCACTTTGGTGATCTTTTTTGACGACTTTGTAATCAAAAATTATGTAGGCTACATAGGCTAAAACCGCTAATCCGACAATACTTAACACATTACCTAAAATATGAGAATCTCTATCAAGAATAATTAGATAAGCAAATATAGGTACTAGAAGGAATCCTATTGTATAGATAATGTTTGTGATTGATATTCCTGAAATCTTTTTATTTACATATTCTGCAGGTTGTAGTCCTCGATCCCCTAATACATTTGCTTGAATTCCTTTCCAGAATACTAAAAGACCTGCTAACATACCTAATCCAGCAGCTCCAAATCCATAGTGCCATCCATATACTTCTCCTAAGTAACCGCAGAATAAAGGAGCAACCATAGCTCCTAGATTAATTCCCATATAGAAAATCGTAAAACCACCATCTCTTTTAATATCACCTTCTTCGTATAATGAACCAACTAAAGTTGAAATATTTGGCTTGAAAAATCCATTACCCATAATTAGTAATCCTAAGGCGCCATAAAAGAAGAATTCAGTTGGAAATGCCATAAAGAAGTGTCCCATTGCCATTAGTATTCCACCAAAAAGTATTGATTTTCTATATCCAATATATTTGTCAGCTAAGTAGCCTCCTAGCAGAGGTGTTAGATAAACAAGAGCTCCATAGGCAGCATAAATTCCATATGCTATTTCTTCATTATTTTGTAGGTCTTGATAAAAATCTTTAATAAGATAGAGAGTTAATAGAGCACGCATGCCATAGAATGAGAAACGTTCCCACATTTCAGCAAAAAACAAATAAAATAAAGCTTTTGGATGTCCTTTTTTATCTAGATATGTTTTTGCAATAATTAATATTAATGCAGTAAAAATAATGTAACCAATTAGCTGAATCATAATTTAAATTTTGTTATTATTTGAATTGCCGAATTTAATAAAAAAAGAGTTATAAATTATCCTCGATAAAATCTGTCATCTTTTTATATAGATGATATCTAGTATTTTTTCCATAGATACTATGATTTTTATCTGGATAAACAAATAAGTCAAATTGTTTATTTGCTTTTACTAATGCAGCTGCCATTTCATATGTATTCTGCACATGTACATTGTCGTCTGCAGTTCCATGTATTAACAGGTATTTTCCTTTGAGTTTTTCCACATGATTGATTGGAGAATTTTCATCATACCCTGTTGGATTTTCTTGTGGTGTTTGCATATATCTTTCAGTATATATATTGTCATAGTAACGCCAATTAGTTACTGGAGCAACTGCGATTCCTAATTTAAATATATCAGCTCCTTTAGTTATTGCTAATGAAGACATATATCCACCATAACTCCATCCTTGAATACCAATCCTGTTTTTATCAATATAGTCTAAGTCTCCAAAATATTTAGCTGCATCTATTTGATCTATAGTTTCATATTTTCCAAGTTCTTTATAGGTCATTTTTTTAAATTCTGATCCTTTACCACCAGTTCCTCTATTATCAACGCATGCAACGACATAACCTTTCTGTGCTAGCATCTGATACCAAAAGAAATTAGTGCCTCCATATGTATTTAAGACTTTCTGTGATCCTGGGCCACCATATAAAAACATGAAGAGAGGATATTTTTTGTTTTTATCAAAATTTGGCGGTTTAATTATCCAAGCATTTAGATCAGCATTATCGGTATATATTGTTATAAATTCTTTCTGGCTAAGGTTGTAATCTTTTATTTTAGTGTTAAATTCAGTATTATCTTCAATCAGGTTTATTAATGTTCCGTCATATTTATGAAGTGAATATACAGGAGGAGTATTTGCATTTGAGTATGAGTTAATATAATACTTTAGTCCTTTACTGAATTTAACAGAATTTGTTCCTGTCTCAGTACTTAGTTTCTTTCTTTTTCCAGTTTCTAAATCTAAAACATATAGCACCCTATTAATTGACCCTTCTTCTGTTGATCTAAAAAATATTTGCATATTATCACTATCAAGGCCATCAAATGAGCTTACCTCCCATGCGCCATTTGTTAATTGTTCTTCACTTCCATCTAGACCTTTTAGATAGATATGATTGTATCCGTTCTTTTCTGATGTCCATATAAAGTCGTTATTAGGAAGGAATGTTAAATTATTATTGATGCCTATATAATATTTATCCTCTTCGCTAAATAATATTCTATTACTACCATCTCTTGAATCTACTAAGATAAAATCTAGTTTATTTTGGTGTCTATTTAGACCTATTAATTATAAAATATTAGGGTCATTACTCCATTTAATTCTTGGAATATATTCGTAGTCCTTTTCAGTATAAATAAGTGTTTTTTCTCTTTTTTCTATATCATATAAATAGATATTTACAGTAGAATTATCTTCTCCTGCTTTTGGATATTTAAACACCTCCTGCGTAGGATATAATTCTCCATTAAATCTATCCATAGAAAATTCTTTAACGTGAGATTCATCAAACTTGTAATATGCAATTGTATTTCCATCTGAAGACCAGTCAAATCCTTTTATAAGACCAAATTCTTCCTCATATACCCAGTCTGAAGCGCCATTTATAATGTGATTCTTTTTGCCATCAGATGTTACTTGGGTTTCTTCTCCATTTAAAATATTTTTAATATAAAGGTTGTTATTAAATACGTAAGCAACTTTATCTCCATTTGGTGAGAATGTAGCATATCTTATCTTATTTTCAGATAATTGCTTTAGTTTATTATTATGAATATTAAATACATAATAAATAGATCTTTTAGAATATCTATAAATAGATTTTGTTTCTGTAGTTAGTAGCATTAACTTATCATCTTCACTAAAAGAATATCCAGTTATTCTTTTAATTTTAAAATCG
>JAAZYM010000062.1 GCA_014239655.1 Flavobacteriales bacterium
TATAGAAGCTAATAAATAAGTGGCAATATTTTGTGATTTTCTTTTCATTTACACTGTAAATATACGTATTCTCTAATTAATCAAAATCTGTTAAGGTACTAACAATGATATCAATACAGTCCATAAGCTGCTCTTTAGTAATAACTAAGGGAGGTGCAAAACGAATAATATTACCATGTGTCGGTTTGGCTAATAAGCCATTATCTCTTAATGCTAAACAAATATCCCAAGCTGTTGAACTATCCTCAGTATCATTAATAACTATAGCATTTAAAAGCCCCTTCCCTCTAATTAGTTTTACTATCTTAGATGAAGACAATCTATCGTTAAGCTCTTGCCTAAACAGATCTCCCAACACAAAAGCATTATCAGACAAACCCTCATCAATAACAACCTCAAGAGCCGCTTTTGCGACTTTACATGCTAATGGATTTCCTCCAAAAGTAGAACCATGTTCTCCAGGTTGAATACAAAGCATAATCTCATCATCAGCTAGAACTGCTGAAATTGGCAAAACACCACCAGATAATGCTTTACCTAAAATAAGAATATCTGGCCGTGCATCTTCATAATCTGAAGCTAACATTTTGCCAGTTCTTGCAATACCAGTCTGAACCTCATCAGCAATATACAAGACATTATATTTTGTACACAAAGATCTTACACCAGCAAGATAACCATCATCAGGAACAACAACTCCAGCTTCTCCCTGAATTGGCTCTACCATAAAAGCTGCTACATTAGGATCTTTTAATTCATGCTCTAAAGCATCTAAATCATTATATGGAATTAAAGAATAACCAGGCATATATGGCCCAAAACCTTTATATGATAATGGATCATCTGAACTAGAAATTGCAGCTAATGTTCTACCCCAAAAATTTCCATGAGCAAAAATAATTCTAGCTTTATCTTCCTTAATCCCTTTTTTCATATATCCCCATTTTCTTGCTAATTTATTTGCCGTCTCACCACCTTCAACACCAGTATTCATTGGTAGAATTTTATCATAACCAAAAAGATTAGTGATAAACTCCTCATAATCTCCAAGAACATCATTATGAAAAGCTCTTGATGTTAATGTTAATTTAGAGGCTTGTAAATTTAACGCATCTAATATCTTAATATTACAATGACCTTGATTAACAGCTGAATAAGCTGATAAAAAATCATAATATCTCTTATTATTTACATCCCACACAAAAACACCTTCCCCTCTACTTAAAACAACTGGTAATGGATGATAATTATGAGCTCCATATCTATTTTCTCTTTCAATATATTCTTGATCTATATTCATACCTAAGGTTTTTACTTTACAAAGATAATGCTTTAATCCAATAATGCCTAAATTTGTCATATGCCAAGAAAAAACCGAAGGACACCAATAGAAATAGAAAACATCGAAATAATTGATACTGCTTCTAAAGGAAAATCAGTAGCAAAATATGATGGTAGAGTTATCTTTATTAAAGGAGGGGTCCCTGGCGATATTTGTAATATCAAAGTCTTCAAAAGAAGAAAAAAATTCTGGGAGGCAGAGATAAATAAAATCATAAAAAAATCACAATTTAGAAGAGAACCTAAATGCGAACATTTTGGGACTTGTGGAGGATGTAAATGGCAAAACATGAATTACAAAAATCAATTAGATTTCAAGCAAAATGAAGTGCTAAATAATCTAACAAGAATTGGAGGAATAACTATCTCAAAATACAATAAAATTATTGCTAGTGAAGAAGAGTATTTTTATCGAAACAAAATGGAATTTTCATTCTCAAATAAACGATGGCTAACACAAAAAGAAATTGAAGAGGAATCAACTATAAAAGATAAAGATGCCCTAGGATTTCACGTTCCTGGAATGTTTGACAAAGTAATTGATTTAAACATATGTTACCTCCAAAAAGAACCATCTAATAAAATCAGAACAGCCATAAAAGAATTTGCAAAAGAAAATAAACTCTCATTTTTTGACATTAGAAATCAGACAGGCTTATTAAGAAACTTAATTATTAGAACTTCAACAACAAATGAATTAATGGTTTTAGTCCAATTTTTCGAAAATGATATCGAGAGAATTAACATGTTAATGGAGTACATAAAAAAAACATTTAAGAAAATAACATCATTATTATATACAATAAACGAGAAAGCAAACAACACCTTATATGATCAGAAAATTATATGTTATAATGGAAAAGACCATATAAATGAAAAAATTGGAGATTTAACTTTTAAAATTGGACCCAAATCTTTTTTCCAAACTAACTCAAAACAAGCAGTTAAACTATACACTAAAGCAAGAGAATTAGCACAAATAACTAAAGAAGATATTGTATATGATCTTTATACAGGGACTGGAACAATAGCTCAATTCATAGCACAAAAAGCTAAAATTGTGATTGGAATAGATTCAGTTGAAGAAGCAATACAAGCTGCTAATGAGAATGCAAAATTTAATAAAATAAAAAACTGCAAATTCTTCACTGGAGACATGAAAAATATATTTACCAATGAGTTTATTAATGAACATGGTCATCCTGATGTTATTATCACAGACCCTCCAAGAGATGGGATGCATAAAAAAGTAGTAGAAAAGATCTTAGAAATTGAACCTAAACGTATTGTATATATTAGCTGCAATTCATCAACTCAAGCAAGAGATATTTCAATTATGAAAGAAAAATATGATATACTAGAAATACAGACAATAGATATGTTCCCTCAAACCCATCATGTAGAAAACATCTTATTTTTAGAATTAAGATAAATCATTACATTTACATTATGGAAGGTTTTTGGAAAAAACTTAAAGAATTATATGATATGAATCCAACATTATTTGGAATACTATTATTTATTGATCTTACTATTCTATATCTTATAATTAAATATCTATTCTAGATCTTCTATTATTTCATTAATCTGCATAAGAAGAGAAGTTTTTCCATTATTAATAATTTTATAATCTGACATCTCTTCTTTTCTAACTTGATCTATCTGAGAAGAGATTATTAGTCTAATATCCTCTTCTGTTCTACCATCTCTTTTCTTGATTCTTTCGATACGTAAATTGTCATCAGCACTAATACAGATAACGGCATCTAAATCATTATTAGCACCACTCTCAAACAAAATAGCTGCTTCTTTAAAAACTATACTTGAGCTTTGCTTTAAACACCAAAGCTTAAAATCATCAAAAATAAATGGATGTACAATTGAATTAATCTTAGCTAAGATTAATCTATCTGAAAATACTAAAGAAGACAATCTAGATGAATTAAGCTTATTATCAGAAGCATAAATATCTTCACCAAACTCATTCTTAATTAATTGTATAAGCTCTAGATTAGTATTCATTATCTTCTTTGATACTTCGTCAGAATTATAAACTGGATAATCTAATTTTCTTAAAATATCAGACACATACGTTTTGCCAACTCCTATTCCTCCTGTTATTCCAATTTTTTTCATATTGATTATTTCTGACATAATTTAAAATAAATATCCTCATACATAGGAAGAATATTAGGTAAATCAAATGACTTTGCATGTTCAAATGCATTTGATTTCATTGTGTTTAACAACTCAGGATTAGATAGTAAATTAGATAAATCACTTGACATCTTATCTACATCACCAACTTTTGATAAATAACCAGTATGACCATCAATATTTACCTCAGGAAGCCCTCCGCTATCAGTTGAAATAACAGCAACCTTACTAGCCATCGCTTCAAGTGCAACTAATCCAAAACTTTCTGTTTCAGAAGGCAAAACAAAAACATCTGCCAGAGACAAAATATTTTCAATTAATTTTAATTTTCCTAAAAATTTTACGCTTCCACTTATCTCTAATTTTCTACACATCTGTTCAGCCATTAATCTATCAGGGCCATCACCAATCATTAAAAGCTTACAATTATGTGATTTATTTATATTAGAGAATATCGTTATAACATCTCTGATTCTTTTAACTTTTCTAAAATTTGATATATGAGTAATAATAAACTCATCATCACAAGCATATCTTGATCTGAAATTACCATCTATTTCCTTATTATACAATTTCATGTCAATAAAATTAGGAACATAGTCAATCGATCTCTTAATATTAAAATTTTCTAATGTTATCTCTTTCAGATTCTCTGATACAGTAGTTACTGCATCAGAACTATTAATTGCATATTCAATAACTGGTTTAAATGACTTATCTGTTCCTAATAAGGTTATGTCAGTTCCATGAAGTGTTGTTATAATAGGCAAATTTATCCCATATGTAGATAAAATTTGCTTAGCATTTATAGCTGCTGATGCATGTGGAATTGCATAATGCACATGTAAAATATCTAGCTTCTCATGAATAGCAACATCAACTAGCTTACTAGTAAGATTTAACTCATATGGAGGGTATTCAAATAATGGATATGATGGTATATTAACTTCGTGATAATATACCTTATCAGAGAATAGATCTAAACGAAATGGCTGATCATATGAAATAAAATGAACTTCATGTCCTTTTTCAGCAAATGCAATGCCTAACTCAGTAGCAACAACACCACTACCGCCATATGTAGGATAACATACTATACCTATTTTGAGACTATCTAACATTATACTTAAATATTTGTTCCATAATATTAGTTCTTACATCAAGATCTAATAATTTTTTATTTTCTGCATCTGGATGTATTCTATTTGATAAAAATATAAATATAATACCAGTTTCAGGATCTGCCCAAGCTAATGTTCCAGTAAATCCTGTATGTCCAAAACTTAAATTAGAAACACACCTACATGTTGGACCTCCTTCCTGATCTTCCAGAGCTGGTTTGTCAAAACCTACTCCTCTCCTATTATCCTCTGAACAAAATTGACAGCTCGTAAATTCATTAATTACACTCTCAGAAAGATAATATTCTCCTGCATAAACCCCTTTCTGAAGATACATTTGCATGATCTTTGCTAAATCATTTGCATTAGAAAACAAACCAGCATGTCCACCTATACCACCTAACATTGCAGCGCCCATATCATGAACATCACCCTTTAATAATTGACTCCTAAACTCAAAATCTTTTTCTGTTGGAACAATACGTTTATTATCTATTCTCTGCTTAGGCAGAAAACATAAATTTTCCATACCTAATTTCTTATAAAAATTATCTTCCAAATATTCATCTAAATCTTGACCTGTAACTTTCTCAATAATCTCTTTTAAGAGATAATATCCCAAATCACTATAAACATATTCTTCCTTCTCCAATAATTCTGAATCTATTACTTGTTTTATTATACTATCTGGAAATGAAAAATGCAGATATAAAGAATCAGCAACATTCACTGAAAAAACATCACTTTCAATCTTAGAATATAATGTGTCTCTTAATTTCATTAAATCTGTAGTGTTTTCTTGCTCTAAAGTTTGTCTATAGAATGGAATCCAAGGAGTTAATCTAGACTGATGCGCCAAGATTTTCCTTATAACTAAATCATTCTTATTTGATCCTTCTAAACTTAAATAATCTCCTAATGTACTATCCAAATGAAAAAGATTATCATCAATAAGCTTCATTAATACAGGAACAGTTGCTCCTATTTTTGTTATTGAGGCCAAATCATATATATCTGAATCTTCCACTTTTATTTTTCTTTCATAGGTATGAAAACCATATGATTCTTTAAATAAAACTTCTCCATGTTTTGCTATTAGAATCTGACATCCAGGAATAGCTTTCTCTTCCATAGCTGCTTTTACAATACTATCAATCTTATAACCTAATTCAGGTTGAAATTGATTTAACGAGAAAAAATCATATGACAATCTAATTGAGTCTGTATTAAAACCTGAATTTATATTAAAATGCTTAGTCGAGACAGGAAGAGAACCTCTTATACTAACCCCACCAAAAATAGCTTGTGCTGCAATCTCTTGAGCTAAAACACTATTTTGATAACCCAGTAACATTGCATCAAAATTATCAGTAAAAAGAAAAGAATTGATGCTGTATGGATTTGCAAAAACAGTTAAAACTACTTTTGATTGTAAAGCTATTGTTTGTAGAAAAATATCTGTATTCTTAGAAATTGTATAATCTTTCCAGGCATTAGCATTTGATTTATGAACACTAACTACAACAAGATTATATACAGATAATTGATCTAATATAAATGCTTGCTCTTTAATTCCTGCATTCTCAATAATACTAAATGTATCTACTTTAGTATAATTATTTAACATCTGCTGAAAAGAATGTGATTTCTCTCCAATAGATAAACTTGCTATCTTTAAAGTATCTAATCTTTCTAATGGAACTATACTGTCATAGTTTTGTAATAAAGTCATTGATGATTTTATTAGATCAAAATTAATCTTAGAAGTTTGAGGAGTAATTATACTATCCTTAATTACTTCTATATCTAAAGGAACATAATTATCTAAATTCATCCACTTCTTAGCTAATAGAATTTTCCTGCACTTATTATCAATCTCCTCAAGAGATAAATCTTCTTGTTCAATTGCTTCTTTAATCATTTTTATAGCCCTAGGAACATCCTCTGCACATAACAACACATCATTTCCAGCAATAAGCGCCTTAACATCTAAGTCTCCAGGTTCATATAAATCACTTACTGCTTTCATATTTAATCCATCAGTAAACTTAAGTCCCTTGAAACCTAGATCATCACACAATAAATCACTAACCACAGCTTTTGATAAAGAAACAGGTGTGTTTTCTTTATCATCTAAGGATGGAATCAAAAGATGAGCCGTCATAATACTTCCTAATCCATTATGAATTAATCTTTCAAATGGTTTAAGCTCAATTTCCTGTATCCTTTCTTTTGAGTGTGTAATAACTGGTAATGTTTTATGAGAATCTTTATCGGTATCTCCATGTCCAGGAAAGTGTTTAGCGCATGCAAGAATATTATTATCCTGTAAACCTTGCATATAAGCTAAACTTAAACTAGAAACTTTTTTACTATTCTCTCCAAATGATCGGTTATTAATAATAGGATTCTTAGGATTTGAATTTATATCAACAACTGGAGCAAAATTTATATTTGCTCCAATTAATTTACATTGCCTAGCAATCTCTGCGCCCATCTCATAAATTAGATTAGTATCCAATGACGCGCCTAATGTCATCTGCCAAGGGAATCTCAATGCAGAATCTAACCTCATTGCAACACCCCATTCTGCATCTATTGCAATCATTAAAGGAAGTTTTGAAATAGACTGGTAATAGTTTGTTAGCTTAGCTTGCCTTTGAGGACCACCTTGAAGAAACATTAATCCTCCAATCTTATATTTCTTAATCAAACGACTTATTTCTTTCTTATGTTTTTCTGTCTTATTTGAGTATGCTGTAACCATAAATAATTGAGCTATTTTTTCTTCCAATGACAATGTCTCCAGAACACTATCTGCCCACGTTGAATTATTTTCAAGAAAAATAGGTTTTAGATTATCCTGAGAGTATAGATTATGGATAAAAAAAATAAAAAAAATAAAGACAGAAGATAACCTTTTCATTACTAACAAAAATATAAATTCAAGCGATTATTTACATGTCTTTTCATTGATTAATTAATCTATTTATCAACGATTTCTTAAGAATATATTTTTTATATTTTTGTTTTCATGAGAGCCCCAAATATACCTTCATTCTTTAAAAAGAATCCTGCAAAGGAATTTAAATTTACACCTAGATATTATAAAGAAAAACTAGAAAAAAAGCATAAAATTAAATTTAAGAGAAATATTGAAAATAATTTATCAACAGAAAGAAGCAAAAGAATAATTTTTATAATTATTGTTTTATCTTTGTTAGCATACTATTTTTTAAAATAATCATTTCTCATAACCTTGGACATAATACATTTATTACCTGACCACATTGCCAATCAAATAGCAGCGGGTGAAGTTATCCAAAGACCTTCTTCTGTAGTTAAAGAAACTCTTGAAAACTCAATAGATTCTGGAGCGAATGAGATACAGTTATATATTAAAGATGCTGGAAAAACCTTAATACATGTAATAGACAATGGATGTGGTATGAGTAAAAATGATGTTACTAAATGTTTTAATAGACATGCAACATCTAAGATTAAAAAAGCTGAAGATCTTTTTGCAATCCAAACTATGGGCTTTAGAGGAGAAGCCATGGCCTCAATTTCCTCAATATCTCATGTTCAATTAGAAACTAAATTAATAGACCAAGAACTAGGAACTAAAATTATATTAGAAGGAGGTACAATTAAAAGCAAAAATGATCATAATTGTATAAATGGGACTTCAATTAAAATAAAGAACCTATTTTACAATATTCCAGCAAGAAGAAAATTCTTGAAATCTGATAATGTTGAGATGCGTCATATAACTGAAGAGTTTAATAGAATAGCATTATCCTATCCAGATTGTAAAATGCAACTTTTTCATAATAACAAAGAAATATTATATCTAGAAAAAAGTAATTTCAGACAAAGGATTGTTAATGTTATAGGTTTAAGAAACAACGAACATCTTGTGCCAATTCAAGAAAAAACAAGCCTTATAGAAATAAATGGTTTTATATGTAAGCCAGAGTACGCTAAAAGAACTAGAGGAGAGCAATATATTTTTACAAATAAGAGATTCATAAAAAACTATAAAATACAGAGTGCAATTTCTAAAGCATTTGAAGGGCTAATTAGTGATAATCATCATCCCTCATATTTTATTAATCTATCTGTTGATTCTAAAAGTATTGATGTAAATATTCATCCAACAAAAACAGAAATAAAATTTGAAGATGAAAAATCAATCTATGCAATAATTAAATCATCTGTACAGAAATCATTAGGACAATACAACATTTCCCCTAGTATAGACTTCCTTCAAGAAAATTCTTTTAATATCAATATTGACAACACAACTACCTTAAAGGAGCCAAAGATTAAAGTAGATTCTTCATACAATCCTTTTAGCAAGCAGACACAAAGATTAGAAGGAAAAGAAGAAGAACAAATTAAAATTATTGAAGATGAGAGTGTTGATTGTGATTACACATTTAAACAATTAAACAATAAATATATTTTAAAAATAAGTACTAATCATATATACATCATACATCAAAAGAGAGCGCATCAGCGTATCCTATACGAATACTATAAAGAAGCAATAAAAAACACAGATACAGAAACGCAAAAGTTATTGTTTCCGCTTTCTATATCCCTATCAAAAAAGGACCTAGAAGTGCTTAGAGAACTTCGTGAAGACCTTCCGAAATTTGGATTCTTGTTTAAAATTAACAAAGAAGGTGAAGTTATATTTTCTGGCTTACCTTCAGGCTTCAAAAAAGAGAACTTACAAGGTATTATTGAAGATGTTATTGAACAATTTATAAATAATGAGTTTTCTGTAAATGAAAGAAACGATAAGCTAGCATTATCATTATCAACATTCATATCAATCCAAGAAGAGACACCTCTAAAAGAAAAAGAAATGAAGAAAATCAACGATGAATTAATAAATTGCAATCAATCTAATTTTTCTCCAAAAGGAAAGCCTATTATTATAAATCTTGATATTAATCAAATAAACAAACTCTTTAAATAATGTATATACCCTCAAATTTTAAAGAACTTCCAGAGGTAGTAAAAAATCTGTTGATTATAAATGGGCTTTGCTTTTTAGCTGCTATTTCTTTAAATAATTTAGGTTTCGATTTAGTTAAAATATTTGGTCTTCATCAATTTCAGTCCCCCGATTTCAGACCTCATCAGATAATAACTCATCTTTTTATGCATGGCAACCTCACTCATTTATTCTTTAACATGTTTGCATTATGGATGTTTGGTAAGATCTTAGAAAATATTTGGGGAGCTAAAAGATTTCTTACCTACTATATGATTACAGGTATTGGAGCTGCATGTATCCACTTACTAATTAGCCAATATCAAATTATTAATATTAGCAATCAAATTCCTGATATGCTTAATCTAGCTATTGAAGGAAGATACAATCCATCTATTCCAATTTCAAAAAGATTAACTCAACTAATTATCACCCCAACTGTTGGGGCTTCTGGAGCAGTCTTCGGCCTATTACTTGCATTTGGAATGTTGTTTCCCAATACCCTTCTATACCTATATTTTGCTATTCCAATAAAAGCAAAGTATTTTGTTATTGCATATGGACTGCTAGAGTTATATGCTGGAATCAGCAACAATCCTGCTGATAATGTAGCACATTTTGCACACTTAGGAGGTATGATATTTGGTTATTTTCTAATCAAATACTGGAAAAAAAATATTAACTACTATTAAATGAGTTTAATTCAGAACATAAAAAATGAGTTTAAGAACTCTAATTATCTAAACAAGCTAATTTATCTTAATGTATTTGTCTTTCTTATCTTAAATATATCATCGGTTTTTTTCAGCCTCTTTCTAATAGATATTAAATCCTTTTCTGAAAACCTAATGCTCTCTAGCAACACTAGTGAAATCATAGAACATCCTTGGACATTATTAACCTATATGTTCTTACATGAAAATTTTTTTCACCTCTTATTTAATATGATTTGGCTACATTTTGGGGGGAAATTATTTCTTCAATACTTAAATCAGAAGCAATTATTGAACATATATATATTAGGCGGATTATCAGGGGGAATATTATTTATCATTGCATTTAATTATTTACCAGCATTAATCTTGCATAATGAAAACGCAATGGCACTAGGAGCTTCAGCTTCAGTTCTTGCAATAGTTTTTGCTCTAGCCACTTATATGCCAAATTATAAAATCAATATTCCTCTAATTGGTTTTGTAAAATTAAAATACATTGCTCTGTTTTTTATAATTCTTGATTTTCTTAGTATTCCAAAAGGAAACGCAGGTGGTCATATTGCCCATTTAGGTGGAGCCTTTTTTGGATATATCTATATTAAACAAATAAATCAGAAAAACAACAACAAAGATAACTCACTAATTAAATTTTTTATAAATATCTTTCGCCCTGTTAAAAAAATAAATCCAAAACAAAAAAATAAAACAGATAATCAGAGAAATATAGACTTAGTTTTGGAA
>JAAZYM010000063.1 GCA_014239655.1 Flavobacteriales bacterium
CTGCTGTTGAGGAGGCACCTGCTGTTGAGGAAACACCTGTTACTGAGGAGGAACCTGCTGTTGAGGAGGCACCTGCTGTTGAGGAAACACCTGTTACTGAGGAGGAACCTGCTGTTGAAGATGATCTAGAAGGAGAGGGTAATAATAAAGAAGAATCTAAAGACTAAAGAATATATTTTATTTATGAAAAATTTTAAAAGGATAGAGCATTGTGTTTTATCCTTTTTTTTTAATTTTAATTTTCATTAATTATGGATTATAAACAAAGAAAGAAAGCTATTTTATTGTTAGAAGATGGAACTATTTTTCATGGTTTTGCTGCAGGTAAATCTGGTTATGCAACTGGGGAGCTTTGTTTTAATACTGGTATGACTGGGTATCAAGAAGTATTTACAGATCCCTCTTACTATGGGCAATTGATGATTACAACTAATGCACATATAGGAAATTATGGGGTAAAAAAGAATGAAGTTGAATCTGATGAAATAAGAATATCTGGCTTAATTTGCAAAAATCTTAATGTTAATTTTTCAAGACCTGCTGGAGATGGTAATTTGAATGATTATTTTATAAAAAATGATAAAGTAATCATTACTGATATTGATACAAGAGCTGTTGTTCGTCATATTAGAGATAAAGGAGCAATGAATGCAATAATTTCAAATAATAATGTTGATGTTATAGAATTGTCAAGAAAATTAAAAGAAGTTCCTTCTATGCAAGGTTTAGAATTGTCTTCAAAGGTTTCTACAAAGGAATCTTATTTTGTTGGAAATGAGGAATCTAAATTTAAAGTTGCTGTTTTAGATTTAGGAATTAAAAAAAACATATTGAGATGTTTGTCTGAGAGAGACTGTTTTTTGAAAGTCTTTCCAATAGAATCTTCATATGAAGATTTAAAATCATGGTCTCCTGATGGATTTTTCTTATCAAATGGCCCTGGAGATCCATCTGTAATGAAGGATGTTATTAATACAGCTAAAGAAATTACTAATGATGGGAGACCTGTTTTTGGAATTTGTTTGGGGCATCAAATTTTAGCTTTATCTGAAGATGTTAGTACTTTTAAGATGCATAATGGACATAGAGGGATTAATCATCCGGTTAGAAATGTTTCTACAGGAAAGTCTGAGGTTACTTCTCAGAATCATGGTTTTAGTATAAGTCTTGAAGATGTAGAAAAAAACCCAAATATAGAGATAACTCACTTAAATCTAAATGACAATACAGTAGAAGGAATGTCTTTCAACCATAAAAATTGTTTTTCTGTACAATATCATCCAGAGTCTTCACCGGGTCCTTATGATTCACGATATCTTTTTGACCAATTTATTACTCGAATACAAGATTTTAAAAATAATGGGTAGTATTTCTAAAATTACTGCTAGGCAAATAATAGATTCTAGAGGTAATCCTACAGTAGAGGCAGATGTTTATACATCAGATGGTTTCTTTGGGAGAGCTGCTGTTCCTTCAGGCGCTTCAACTGGAAAATATGAGGCTGTAGAATTGCGTGATAATGATTTGTCTTTTTATAATGGAAAAGGTGTGTTAAAAGCAGTTTCTAATATAAATAATTTAATAAATGAAGAATTAAGAAATTATTCTGTTTTTGATCAAGAAAAATTAGATAATAAGTTAATCTCTATAGATGGAACTGAAAACAAATCTAACCTAGGAGCAAACGCTATGTTAGCTGTTTCTTTAGCATGTGCTAAAGCTGCTGCTAATTGTAAAAATCAATATTTATATGAATCTTTAGGTAATCATGAAACATATGAATTACCTATACCAATGATGAATATATTGAATGGTGGTTCCCATGCTGACAATAAAATAGATTTTCAGGAATTTATGGTTATGCCTATTGGAGCTAAATCTTTTTCACAAGCACTACAAATGGGCACAGAAGTTTTTCATGCTTTAAAAAGAGAGTTAATTAATAAAGGTTATTCTACTAACGTTGGAGATGAAGGAGGATTTGCTCCAAATTTATCTTCTAATAAAGAGGCTATCGAAATAGTTCTTCAGGCCATCGAAAAAGCTGGATATAAACCAGGAGAAGATATTTTTATAGCAATTGATGCTGCTGCATCAGAATTTTATAATCATGATGAAAAGAAATATCATTTTCATCAATCTAATGGTGAAAAGCTAAATTCAGAAGAGATGGTTGATTTCTGGCAAGATTGGGTAGATAGATATCCAATAATTTCTATAGAAGATGGTTTAGACGAAGATGATTGGGATGCATGGAAATTGATAACCATGAAACTTGGAGATAAAATTCAACTTGTTGGTGATGATCTTTTTGTTACAAATGTGGAAAGATTAGAATATGGAATTAAAAAGGGAATAGCTAATTCAATCTTAATTAAGGTTAATCAGATTGGGACATTAACAGAAACAATTAATTCTGTAAAAATGGCAAAAGAGAACTCATATACATCAATAATGAGTCATAGATCTGGAGAAACTGAAGATACTACAATCGCAGACTTATCTGTTGCATTAATGACAGGTCAGATAAAAACTGGTTCTGCATCTAGATCAGATAGAGTTGCAAAATATAATCAATTATTGAGAATTGAAGAGATGTTGGGAGAACGTGCGCTTTTTACAGGAAAAGGGTTTAAGTTTGTTAGGTAATAATCATTTAAGATTGTATATTTACATAGATAAGAAATAAGAGAAATGAGTAAAAGTGCAAAGTTACATTTTAATGGGTCTGAATATGATATTCCTGTTGTAAAAGGCACAGAAAATGAAATAGCTTTAGATATAAGTAATTTAAGATCACAGTCTGGGTTGATTACTTTAGATAAAGGTTTTAAAAATACAGGTTCTACAAAAAGTGCAATTACTTTTTTAAATGGAGAGGAAGGTGTCCTTAGATATAGAGGTTATTCAATAGAAAATTTATCATCTAAGTCTAATTTCCTTGAGGTGTCATATTTGTTGATTTACGGGGAACTACCAACAACAGAAATATTAGATAGTTTTGCTAAAGAGATATCTTCACACACTCTTGTACATGAAGATGTAAAGTCAATTCTTGATGGTTTTCCATCTAGAGCTCATCCTATGGGGGTTTTGTCATCACTAGTATCTTCATTAACAGCTTTTTATCCTAAATCACTTGATCCTAATAGATCAGCTGAAGAAATAAATGGAACTATTATTAGATTGATTGCTAAGCTTCCAACTCTTGCTGCATGGAGTTATAAAAATAGAATGAGACAGCCTGTAATGTATCCTAATAATAATCTAAATTATACAGGTAATTTTCTACATATGATGTTTGGATTACCTACTTCAGAAAGTCAGATAGATCCGATTATTGCAAAAGCACTAGATAAGTTGCTTATTTTACATGCTGATCATGAGCAGAATTGTTCTGCCTCTACTGTGAGGATAGTAGGGTCATCGCATGCCAGCTTATATGCATCTGTATCAGCTGGAATAGCAGCACTTTGGGGTCCTTTACATGGAGGAGCAAATCAAGCTGTTATAGAGATGTTAGAGGATATTAAGGATCAAGGCGGTGATATAAATAAATTTATTAATAAAGCAAAGGATAAAAAAGATCCATTTAGATTAATGGGTTTTGGTCATAGAGTTTATAAGAATTTTGATCCAAGAGCTAAAATTATTAAACAAGCTGCTGATGATGTGTTAGGTCAATTAGGCATAAATGATCCTGTTTTAGATATTGCAATGAAGTTAGAGGATGTTGCTTTGAATGATGATTATTTTAAATCAAGAGGCTTATATCCTAATGTTGATTTTTATTCTGGAATAATTTATAGAGCTCTTGGTATTCCTACAGATATGTTTACAGTGATGTTTGCTCTTGGAAGATTGCCTGGTTGGATTGCTCAATGGAAAGAGATGCGTGAAAATAACGAACCAATTGGTAGACCAAGACAAGTTTATGTTGGTAATAATCATAGAGAATATATTGATATATCTAAAAGATAATATTAAAATTTATAGTTGATTTTATATGGGTTATTCTTCATTAAGAGCTTGTATTGATGATCTAGAAGAAAACAAACTTTTAATAAGGATCAAAGAAGAAATGGATCCTAATCTTGAGATGGCTTCTAGACATTTACAGGAATTTAAAAATTCAGGAAAAGCATTATTATTTGAAAATATTAAAGGAAGTAAATATTCTGCCGTGTCAAATCTTTTTGGCACTTTAGAAAGAAGTAACTTTATTTTTAGAAATTCAATTCATAAAGTAAAAAAAATAATTGATCTTAAGTTAAATCCAATTCATGGATTTAAGAATCCAATGTCGGCTTTGCAGAGTGCATTCTATTCAATTAAAGCTTTACCCAAAAAAGTTTCTTTTCCTAAAACATTTGAGCAAATCAAAATAACTGATATTCCACAGATAAAATGTTGGCCAAAAGATGGTGGGTCTTTTATTACATTACCTCAAGTATATTCAGAAGACATTAATAATTCAGGTATAATGAATTCAAATTTAGGTATGTATAGAGTTCAATTAGGAGGTAATGATTATATAACTAATAAAGAGGTAGGGTTGCATTATCAGATTCATAGAGGTATTGGTATCCATCATAGAAATGCTTTAAGAATAGGAAGTCCATTAAAGGTTTCTATTTTTGTTGGAGGGCCTCCATCACATACATTTGCTGCAGTTATGCCTCTTCCCGAGAGTATGTCTGAAATTGCTTTTGCTGGTATTCTAGAAGGAAGAAGATTTAGATATGCAGTGAAGGATGGGTATACAATATCTGCTGATGCAGATTTTATAATTTGTGGGGAAGTTGGTTCTGATTTAAAACCAGAAGGACCGTTTGGCGATCATTTAGGCTATTATAGTTTGGTTCATAATTTTCCTTTTCTCAAGGTGGATAAAGTATATGCTAAGAAGGATGCTATATGGCCATTTACAGTTGTAGGACGTCCCCCTCAAGAAGATTCGCAGTTTGGCAAGATGATTCATTATATGACAGGGAAAGCTATTAAGGATGAAATTCCTGGTTTAAAAGCTATTAATGCTGTTGATGAATCAGGTGTTCATCCATTACTATTAGCAATTGGAAGTGAAAGGTATACGCCATACAATCCTAGTAGAGTTCCTCAAGAAATTTTGACAATCGCTAATCATATCTTAGGAACAGGTCAATTATCTTTAGCTAAGTATCTTTTAATAGTTGAAGAAGAAGGAGCTCCTGATATTAATAATAAAGAGTCGTTCTTTATTCATCTTTTAGAAAGAGTAGATTGGTCTAGGGATATGCACTTTCAAACAATGACAACTATTGACACATTAGATTATAGTGGGGAAGGATTAAATGAAGGGTCTAAGTTAATTATTGCAGCTGCTGGACCAAAAAAAAGAAATTTATTAAAACAAAAACCACTATTAAAACTATCTAGAAAATTTACAAATATATGTATTGTGATTGATGGAGTTTTAGCTATTGATGGTAATGGAAGCGTAGAAGATCTTATTCAAGAATTGGAGAATATACATATGGATGGTATTGCTTTAATAACATTAGTAGATGATGTTTTGTTTGTTGCTGAGGATTTTAGTAATTGGTTATGGGTGTGTTTTACTAGATCAAATCCATCTCATGATATTTATGGATTAGATGAGGTTCTTAAAAATAAACATTTTTCATGTTCTATTCCAATCATTGATGCCAGAATAAAAAAACATCATGCTCCAGTTTTAGAGAGATAATTATATCATCTTTTTCTCCATTTTTTCTTTTTTATCAGCTCATATTTAGGTCCTTTTTTAAAATAATCTGGTAATGGACTTTTAGGAATCGTGTTTTCAATTAGTTTCTCAATGTCTTTAAAATTACGTATCTGTTTGCTGTTAATAAATGTAATAGCTTCTCCAGTATTGTCTGCTCTTGCTGTTCTTCCAATTCTATGTACATAGTCTTCAGCATCGTGAGGAACTTCATAGTTAATAACAAGTTCAATACCTTTTATATCTATTCCTCTAGAAAGGATATCTGTAGCAACTAGTATGTTTATTTTTTTGTTTTTAAAATCTCTGATTGTTTCTTCTCTTTGATCTTGATCTAATCCTGAATGCATGTCACTTGCTTTAAAGCCAGATCTATTTAACATTTTTTTTATTTCTTTAACACTTTTAATACTAGAAGCAAAGATGAGAACGTGACTAAGGGCTTTTTCTTTCTTTTGCTTTTGTAAGATAGATTTAATTAATTTTATTTTTTGTTCGTCGTGTGTTAGATATGCAGATTGTTTAATTCCTGAGGCGGGCTTAGAAATTGCTAGGCTTATATTTTCTGGGTTAATTAGGATGTTTTGAGCAAGTTTTCTGATTTTTAGTGGCATTGTAGCTGAAAAAAGAAGTGTTTGTCGTTTTTTTGGAAGTTTATTTGCAATTGTAATGATATCATCATAAAATCCCATATCAAGCATCCTATCTGCTTCATCCAATATAAGATAATCTATAGAGTTAGTGTCAAAGTAATTAAATTTTAAGTGTGCCATTAATCTTCCAGGAGTACAGATGATTATATCCGTTCCTTTAATTAAAGCTTGTTTTTGATTTTCAAATTCAGGTCCAGTTCCACCTCCATAGATTGGATATGAAGAGGAGTTCGTATAATATGAAAAACCTTCAATTTGCATGTCAATTTGTTTTGCTAGCTCTCTAGTAGGAGCAATAATTAATGCTTTAACTTTATTTTCTTGTTTTTTCTCTGAAAGTAGACTTAGTATTGGCAGAACAAAAGCAGCTGTTTTACCTGTTCCTGTTTGTGCACATGCAATTAAATCTTTTCCTTGTAGAATTATAGGTATTGCTTTTTCTTGAATTGGAGTTGCTTTTTCAAAGCCCATCATATCTAGGCCACTTTCTAATTGATTATTTAATCCTAGTTTATCAAATTTCATTATTTAAGTTATGTTAAAAGTAGATTTATATAGCTAGATAATTTATATATATTGAGGTTAGTTATAATCATCAATGATTCTATTTATCTTTTTCAGGACATTAAAAAAGATATTTATTTCTGATTTTTCACATGATAAAAACACCTTGTTATTAAATTCCAGGACAACTTCTTTTGCAATTTCTCTTGACTTTAAACCAGACTTTGTCAAATGGATTATTGATTTTCTTTTATCATTAGGATCAGTTTTTCTTTCAATAACCCCAATGTCTTCTAATTTATTTAGTGATCTTGATAATGATGTAGATTCCATTCCCATATTAGGACCAAGTTGTGTAGAAGGTGTTCCTTCAAACATATCAATATTAAGAACAATCATAGCTAGAGACATGCTTCCCATATAATCTGAAGCAGTTCTATTATACATTTTACTTATGTTAAACCATGTTTTTCTTAGATTATAGTCTATTGTATCTTCTGGTTCCATTTTATTAATTTATACTATCAAATATAACACAAAAACTATGCGCGCATAGTTTTTAAATATTATATTTTTATAGAAATTTAAACAATAAATAATAACATGCAATATCAATCTGCGTTAGAAATGCTATATAAATGGGAGAAAGAGACTCCTAATTCAGTTTACCTTAGTCAACCGATAAATGGCGAATGGCACAATTGGACATTTTATGAAGTAGCTCAGGAAGTCAGAAAGATGGCTTCATATATAAGATTATTAAATCTAGAAAGTGATTCAAAAATTGGGATATTATCAAAAAATTGTGCTCATTGGATTATGTCAGATTTAGCGATTATGTTATCTGGACATGTTTCTGTTCCATTATATCCGAATCTAAATAAAGAGTCTCTAAATAAGATATTAATTCATAGTGAAACTAAACTTCTTTTTGTTGGTAAATTAGATGACTTCTCTTCAATGAAAGGTGGTATTCCTTCAGATATTGATTGTATCTCATACCCTTTTTATCCTGAAGATTATCCTATCTGGGATGAGTTAATTAAAGATGTTGATCCTATTAATGAGGATATAATAAGACCATTAGATGATTTAGCCTCTATTATTTACACTTCTGGTACGACAGGTAATCCTAAAGGAGTTATGCATAGTTTTTTTAATTTTAGTTTTGCAACTATTAATGCAACTAGTTCACTAGGAATATCAAAAAAGGAAACATTTTTCTCTTATCTTCCACTTAGTCATATTGCTGAAAGGTTATTGGTAGAGATGTGCGGTCTTTTTAATGGTGGAAGAGTATTTTTTGCAGAGAGTTTAGATACTTTTAGTGAAAATTTGTCATTTGCTAGTCCTACTGTTTTTCTTGGAGTTCCGAGAATATGGACTAAATTTCAACAAGGCATTTTATTAAAGTTACCTCAAAGAAAACTAGACTTTTTATTAAGCCTACCTATTGTCTCATCTTTAATTAAAAGTAAGATTAAAAAAGGTTTAGGTTTAAAAAGAGCAGGAAATATTTTTACTGGAGCTGCTCCAACACCAATTTCAACTCTAAATTGGTTTGCAAAACTAGGAATATATATTCAGGAAGCTTATGCAATGACTGAGAACACATGTTACTCACATGTTACTTTAAATAATAATATTAGAATTGGTTCTGTAGGTAAGTCATTACCTAAGTGTCAGGTTAGTTTTAGTGAAGCTAATGAGATTTTGATAAAACATGAAGCTTTAATGCTTGGATATTATAAGGATAAAGAACAAACAGATGAAGTTATAAAAGATGGATGGTTGCATACAGGTGATGAAGGGATGGTGGATATAGATGGATTCTTAAAAATTACTGGTAGAGTAAAAGATCTCTTTAAAACTTCAAAAGGAAAATACATTGCCCCATCTCCAATAGAAATGAAATTATCTGAAAATAATTATATAGAACAGGTATGTATAGTAGGAACAGGAATTCCTCAGCCAATAGCTTTAGTTGTTGCTTCTGAAGAAGGAAAAAAATCTTTGGATGTATTAAAAGATTCTTTAAAAAATACTTTAGCAATTATTAATGATATTTTAGAAAAACATGAGATTATCCATAATATAATTGTGGTTGATGATGTTTGGACTGTTGATAATAAGTTACTAACTCCTTCTATGAAGATTAAAAGAAATTTATTAGATAAAAAATATAAGGAGAATTATTTACTTTGGTATGAAATGGATAGAATTACAATTCTTTGATTTTTATTAAATGTGAGGTATTTATGTTTTTAGTTTCTTTTTCTTAGCAGCAGGAAATAGAACATTGTTTAAGATAAGTCGATATCCAGGGGAATTTGGATGTAAAGAAAGATCAGTTTTTGGATCACCTATCTTATGTTGGTAGTCTTCTGGATCATGACCTCCGTAGAAAGTCCATGTGCCATTTCCTAGTTTTCCATGTATGTATCTTGCTTCATTAGCCGCCTTTGTTTCTCCCATAATTATGACATCAGATTTTAGATGTTTATTTCTAAAAGAAGTAGTTTGCCCCATAAACCCTTTAATTACTTGCATATGATTTTGACAAAGCATTGTAGGAATTGGATCCCATTTTGCTGAAAAGTCAAATAAAGTAAAAAAATCAATATTGGCTTTTATTTTTCTTGATTGTGTTGCGTCTATTGAAGAAAACTCATATTGATTTGGGTTCTTTATTAGGTTGAAATTTTTAAAAGCTAGTGTTTTAGTGTAATCTAATTTTTCATTAATATCATTATCTATTTGATCCCCATCAAACATGTGCTGACAAATATCGATACCTTCAGCAGCTAAAGCAATATCATATGAATCTGTTGCAGAACACATAGCAAATAGAAATCCTCCTCCTTGAATAAATTCTTTGATCTTTTTTGTTACAGCTAGCTTTAATTGAGATACTTTGGAATAACCAAGTTTTTTAGCATCTTTTTCAGCTAATCTTTTTTGATCTTTGTACCAAGTAGCATTCTTAAATGAGGCATAAAACTTTCCGTATTGTCCAGTAAAATCTTCATGATGAAGGTGCAGCCAATCATAAAGTGGTAATAAATTATTAAGAACTTCTTCATCGTAAATTACATCATATGGAATTTCAGCATATGTAAGCGCTAAGGTTACTGCATCATCCCATGGTTGTTTATTTTTTGGAGAATATATTGCAATTCTTGGTGGTTTTTCAAGAAGTATAACTTCTTGATTTACTTCATTTCTGCTAATCTCATTTAAGATTTTATTTGATTGAAGGTCTGCTATTAAATTATATGATACATTTCGAATTTTACATTCTTTTTCTATAAAATCATTTGATTTAATTAAGAAGCTTCCTCCTTTATAATTTAAAAGCCAGTTAACTTTAATTTCATTTTGAATTGAAAGAAATGCTATTCCATATGCTTTCAGGTGGTTTGTTTGATTCTCATCCATAGGAATAAGAATGTAAGAAGCATTTGAGATAAGGAAAGATAATACTAGTAAAAAAGTAAGAAAATACTTTTTAGATAATTTAAAATGGAGCATTTTCATCATTATCAACATTCATGCTAGAAGAAACTGTTGAGATCATAGATTCTGCATTAATATTGCTTGAATAATCATCGAAGTAATCTATATCTGAGAATTTTGCAAATTCTGCTGTGAATTTTAGACGAACATTTTCTAAGGCACCATTTCTATGTTTTGCAATTATAATTTCTGCCTGACTTCTTGAATCATCACCATTATCACATTCATATATTTTGTAATATTCAGGTCTATATATAAATGTAACAATATCAGCATCCTGCTCAATCGCACCTGATTCTCTTAGGTCTGAAAGCATAGGTCTTTTACTACCAGTACCAGTACGATTCTCAACACCTCTATTTACTTGTGATAAGGCTATAACAGGTATCTTTAATTCTTTTGCAATTCCCTTTAGAGATCTAGATATAGTTGAAATTTCTTGTTCTCTATTTCCAGCATTTCCTCCTGCACTCATTAGTTGTAGGTAATCAATAATAATAATTCCTACATTATGATTTTTGACTAATCTTCTTGCTTTTGCTCTTAATTCAAAAACTGTTAGGGCTGGTGTGTCATCAATATAAATTTGAGCTTCAGAAAGTTGCTTAATTTTTTCATGTAATTGTACCATTTCAAAATCTTTTAGATCTCCTTTTCTTAATTTTGATGCTGATAGTTCCGCTTCACTAGCTATTAATCTTGACACTAGTTGCTCTGAGGCCATTTCTAAAGAAAAGAATCCAATTGCTGTTTCATGTTGTATAGCAATATTACGAGCCATACTTAGTGCAAAAGCTGTTTTTCCCATACCAGGACGTGCAGCGACAATAACTAGGTCAGATTTTTGCCAACCTGATGTAACTCTATCTAATTTTGTAAATCCAGAAGGAACTCCACTTAGACCATCTTCTTTTTGACGTAAAATTTCAATGTTATCAAGAGCACCTTTTATAAGCGTACTCATTTTGTCATAACTTTTTCTTAGTGTTCCCTCAGTTACTGTAAATAATTTTTCTTCTGCTGAATTTAAAAGATCAAAGATATCTATTGTATCATTAAAAGCATCTCCAATAATGTTATTTGATATACTGATTAAAGATCTTTTAATAAACTTTTCTGCAATTATCCTAGCATGAAATTCAGTATTGGATGAAGATGAAACATTATTTGTGAGTTGACTAATATAAAGCATTCCTCCAATTGATTCAAGAGCATCCATTCTTTTTAATTCTTCAGAGACGGTTAAGATGTCAACAGGTTTATTATTATTAAAGAGATTTATAATAGCTTCAAATATTTTCTGATGATCTGGTTTGTAAAAATATTCAGGCTGAAGACTGTCAATGGTGTCAGATAAAGATTCATTGTCTATCATAAGAGCTCCAAGTACTACCTCTTCTAATTCAATAGCTTGAGGTTGTATTTTTCCATCAATTTTCTGAATTGATGTTGCTTTAATTGATCTTTTACCTATCTTTTTTGCCATATTATTTTACTATACCCATATTACAGAATTTATCCATCCTTTTTTTAATCAGTTTTTGAATGGAAAGTTTTTTTAGAGTAGTGATTGAGTTAATGATTTCTTTTTTAACAGATTTGTAGATTGCATCTGGATCTGAATGAGCTCCTGATAATGGCTCTTTAATAATTCTGTCAACTAATTTATTTTTTTTCATATCATTAGCTGTAAGCTTTAAAGAATCAGCAGCAGTCTCTTTATAGTCCCAGTTTCTCCATAATATTGTTGAGCAATTCTCAGGAGAAATAACAGAATACCAAGCATTATTTAACATTAGAACATGGTCTCCTACACCAATCCCTAAAGCTCCACCTGAAGCTCCTTCTCCTATAATGACACTTATGATAGGAGTTTTTAATCTAGTCATTTCAATAATATTTCTTGCAATAGCCTCTCCTTGTCCTCTTTGTTCTGCTTCAAGACCTGGAAAAGCTCCAGGTGTATCGATCAATGAGATAACAGGTTTTTTAAACTTTTCAGCTAAGCGCATTAATCTAAGAGCTTTTCTATATCCTTCAGGGTTTGCCATTCCAAAATTTCTAAATTGTCTTTCTTTTGTGTTTCTTCCTTTTTGTTGACCAATAAACATAACAGTTTGATTGTCTATAGTTCCCCAACCTCCAATCATGGCTTTATCATCTTTTATATTACGGTCTCCATGAAGCTCTATAAAATCTCCATTAGTTAATGAATTTATATAATCTAAGGAATATGGTCGATTTGGATGACGAGAAAGTTGAACTTTTTGCCAAGCTGTAAGGTTGTTATATATTTTGTTTTGAGTTTCTTGAATTTGTTTTTCAATATCTAATATTGTTTTACTAGCATCTACATCTTTTAAATTAGCTAATTCTTTCGCTTGAGCTAACTTGTTATGTAGTTCTTCTATTGGTTTTTCAAATTTAAGATATTGCATAGAATGATTAATAAAAGGGTATCAAATATAAATAAAATGATTTGTCAATACATATAAAAAAACAGTTGATTATTTTTGTTGTTGAAAACTATTTTTATGATCCTATATCCCAATGCAAAAATTAATCTTGGTTTAAATATTGAGTCTAAAAGATCTGATGGGTATCATAATATGTCATCAGTTTTTTATCCAATTTATGATTGTTTTGATATTTTAGAAATTGTAAGTTCTAATAGTTTTTTATTTACCTCATCGGGGATTTCTATCCCTGGATCTAATAATTTATGTACAAAAGCATATGATTTATTAAAATTAAAATTTAATATTCCTGCTGTACACATTCATTTGCACAAAAAAATACCAATAGGTGCTGGTTTAGGAGGAGGGTCTTCTGATGGTGCATTTGTATTAAAAGGATTAAATGATTTGTTTAAACTTAATATTAGTAATAAGAAACTTAAAGATTTAGCATTAGAGTTAGGCGCTGATTGCCCTTTTTTTATTGAAAATGAGCCTAAATATATTACAGGAATTGGTGATTTAATGGAGAATATTAAATTAGATTTATCTATGTATGAAATTAGATTAGTTGATTCTAAAATTCATATTAACACAAAGAATGCATATTTTAATATTGTTCCAAAAAGTCAGAAATTAAAATTGTCAGAATTAATTAAAAAACCAATTAGGTTATGGAAAGATCTAATTACTAATGATTTTGAGCAGACTGTATTTAAAAATTATCCTAAGCTTAGTAAGGTAAAAGAAAATCTTTATGAAAAAGGAGCAATATTCTCCAGTATGACTGGTACAGGATCTACTATATATGGTCTCTTTAAGAAATAAGATAATCTTGTATTATCCATTCATGGTAATTAGAAACTCGTTATTGTCTTTAGTTTTTTGAAGACGATCCTTCATAAATTCAATTGCCTCAACAGGATTCATGTCAGCAAGATAATTTCTTAAAACCCATATTCTTTGAATATGATCTTTATCTAGAAGCAAGTCTTCTCTTCTCGTGCTTGAGGCAACTAAATCAACAGCAGGATAGATTCTTCTGTTAGCAATTTTTCTATCTAATTGAAGCTCCATATTACCAGTACCCTTGAATTCTTCAAAAATTACTTCATCCATCTTACTGCCAGTCTCTGTTAAAGCAGTAGCTAGTATAGTTAGAGAACCTCCATTTTCAATTTTTCTTGCTGCACCAAAGAATCTTTTTGGTTTATGTAGTGCATTTGCATCTACACCACCACTTAGAATTTTACCTGATGCAGGTTGTACAGTATTATAAGCTCGTGCTAATCTAGTGATGGAATCTAAAAGAATTACAACATCATGACCGCACTCTACCATTCTTTTAGCTTTTTCAAGTACTATATCTGCTACTTTTACGTGTCTACTTGCTGGTTCATCAAATGTTGATGCTATTACTTCTGCATTTACACTTCGTTCCATGTCAGTAACTTCTTCAGGCCTTTCATCGATTAGTAAAATTATCATATATACTTCTGGATGGTTATCTGCTATTGCATTAGCTATTTCTTTAAGAAGAACTGTTTTTCCAGTTTTTGGTTGTGCAACAATAAGTCCTCTTTGACCTTTTCCTAATGGAGTAAAAATATCTAACATTCTTGTAGAGATATTATTATGCCCATTATCTAGTAAATGGAATTTTTCATTTGGGAATAATGGTGTTAAATGTTCAAAAGGAACTCTATCTCTAGCTATTGATGGCTCTCTACCATTAATATTTTTAACATTTATTAATGGAAAATACTTTTCACCTGATTTAGGTGGCCTAACAGCTCCTTTAATAGTATCTCCTGTTTTTAGACCAAAAAGTTTAATCTGAGAATGTGAAACATATACATCATCTGGAGAAGACAAATAATGATAATCAGATGAACGCATAAATCCATATCCATCAGGCATTATTTCGATTACTCCTTCAGTTTCAATAATACCATCAAAATCATAGTCATAATCTGATTTTGGTTTGTTAGTATGGTGATTTTTAGTGTTTGGCTTATTTTGTTCCTGTTTCTTTATTTTAAAATTATTATTGTGCTTCTTTTGTTCTTTATTTGGATTATTTTTTTGATGTCTATGATTTTCTTGGTTTACTTTCTTAGTAGTATCCTTAGGTTTATTGTCTTGTTTATTTATTGGTTTTTTCTTCACATCTTCAGGTTTTTTGCTCTCTTCAGATGATTTTTCAGATTCATTGTGTTCAGCTTGATAATCTAAAATTGCATAAGCTAGTTCTAGCTTTTTTAATTTCTCATGTTTTGGTATTTTTAATTTTTTTGCAATTTCTCTTAAGTCTGATACTTTTGAATTGTTTAATTCTTCTAATTTGTACATTATATTATTTTGTTTTGAATAATATCTGTGTTAAATACACAGAATTTTATAGGTTTATTAACTTGATTTGATTAAATCTATTGGAAAGCCGATGCAATTATACGAATTTTTATATTAATCAAGTTTTTTATTTCATATTATTTATTTTTGCTAAAAAAGTTATGATACAAAGAATTCAGTCTATTTTCTTCTTGTTAGCATCAATTTTTTCATTGATTATTATATTTTGTTTTCCAATCCTTAGTAAGGATGGTGAATTTTTGTATTTATCTAATGGATTTAACTATCTTAGATTATTAATTTTTATATCTGCATTTTTATCATTTTTTGCGATATTTCAATTTAGAAATAGAAACAGACAAAGACTAATTTCTTCATTTTCTAGATTAATGATTACTATATTTTATATTTTAATATTATTGCTTTATAGAGAAGATAATAACTTAGAAATAGGTGTCTTTTTATATATTGTTCCCTTTTTATTGTTGTTTTTAGCAAGTTATTTTATTAAAAAGGATGATAAATTAATTAAAGGTTCTGATAGAATTCGTTAGTTTTTTCTTGGTAGCTCAATAATTTTTAAATCTTTAATTTTTTCTTTATCAATTATAAATTTAATCATTGTTTTAACTTGATGTATTCCATAATTCCCAATTGCTCCAGGATTCATATGTAATATATTATTTGTTTTGTCAAACATAACTTTTAATATATGTGAATGACCACAGATAAAGAGATCTGGTTTATATTCTTTTAGTTTTTCTTCTATTCCTTTTGCATATCTTTTTGGATATCCACCAATATGTGTCATCATCACATTAACTTTTTCGCATTTAAAAAGTAATGTTGATTTAAGAGTCCTTCTTATAATATGATTGTCAATATTTCCAAATACTGCTTTAACAGGAGCTATTTTATTTAACTGATCTATAATATCTAGAGATCCAATATCTCCTGCATGCCATATTTCATCTGAACTTTTAAAGTGCGGAAGAAAACGTTTATCTAGTGTCCCATGTGTGTCTGAGATCAATGTTATTCGTTGCATTTACTTTACTAGATTAACTCTACCTACTTCTTTTTCTATTTTATTTTTATAGTCAACAACTTCTATACTGTATGAGTATATACCGGTTGGCATATTTTCTCCATTCCATTCTCCATTTTCTCCTTGATATATGATTCCTC
>JAAZYM010000064.1 GCA_014239655.1 Flavobacteriales bacterium
CTTATATGACCTAAATGAAGTGGTTTATTTGTATTTGGCGAAGAATGTTCAACTAAATATGTTGGAGAATCTTTATCAACATCAACAAATCCATACTTCTGATTAGATAAGGCTTTAGATAGCTCAGAAAGCCAAAATTTATTGTTAATACTTAAATTTAAAAACCCTTTAATAACATTAAAATCATCAATAAGAGATATAGATTTTAGATGTTGACCTATCTCATTACCGGTCTCTTCTGGGTTTTTATTTGAAAACCTTGTAAATGGAAAAACAACTAAAGTTACATCACCCTCAAACTCTTTTCTTGTGGATTGAAATTGCAAGTCATACTTATGTATTCCATAAAGCTTTTCTAAAACTTCTTTAATATCCTTGTATAATAATTCTTCTATCATTTCTTCAAAGGTAAAAATATTTCAGCCATCATACATCGGGCGCTTCCACCGCCACATTTCTCAATGATCTCTAGATCAACAGATAAGATCTCACTATAGCTTCTAATCTTATTTATTTGAAGGCTACTTAGGCTTTCAAATGCAGATTTAGACATTATAAGATATAACTTATCTCCCTTAACCTGTAACATATTACCTGCAAATTTATTTGCCTGAAACTCAGATATTTCAATTATCTCTTTATTAGATTCTTCTAAAGAATTAATAACATTAGCTCTCTCAATTTGAGAATCAATTGCATCTAAACAAACAACTGCAAAATCTTTAGCTACACACATCATAACATTTGTATGATAAATTGGCAGTCTTTTACTGTTAACATCTTGAAAAGCACTAAATAAAACAGGTTTATAATCTAATTGCTTACAAAAATCCAATACAACTGATTCATCAGTACGTACTGATCTAGCAGCATAACATATGTTTTTTTCTCTATCTAGAATCATACTTCCAGTACCTTCTAAGAAAAGATCCTTATTCTCATAATGAACTAAGCTATTAACCTGAGATATTATAAAGTTATCTTTTAATTTATTAATAATATCTTCTCTTCTTTCCAGTCTTCTATTTTTAGCAAACATAGGATACAAATACACATCCCCACTTGCATGAAATGAAATCCAATTATTTGGAAAAACTGAATCAGGAGTCTTAGAATCATCAGAATCCTTAAAAACATACACATTTATGGATTTTGATCTTAATAGATTAACAAAATTATTAAACTCTTTAAGCGCTTGTTTTTGAATTTGAGCATTGCTTATTTCCTGAATATTATTCTGATAATAATTATTACTAGCTGTTTCAGGATTATAATTAAATAACACAGGCTCTATCATCATTATATTATTTGTTACCTGACTCATAATCTATGTAATGGTAAAGTTGAACACCTTAGCAATCCTTCCATCTTAGCTGTCTCAGAAAAACTAATTTCTTCAACAATAAAACCTTTCTCTCTAAGAATAGAATTTAAACGGTTAAATCCTTTCTCTGAAACAATTATATCCTCAGAGATGGAAAAAATATTTGAATTCATATTATACATTTCTTCTTGACTAATCTTTATTAGGTTATCACTACCAAAATAATTATTTAAGTAATCAACATCCTTGTTATTTCTAAAACCACCCTCATATATAATGGCCATATTTTTTCCTATTGGCTGAAAACAACAATCTAAATGCAAAGCATTTTCCTTTGCATTAGTATCTGACTTATTTAATTCAAATGATAAAACTTCTTTATCAGGAAAAAAACTACTAATCTCTTCTATCGCCGCTTCATTCGTTCTAGCAACCTTATATTTAACAAAATCATTCTCTTTAGAATAGCCAATAAAAATCCTGTTATTACTTAAAATCACGTCCCCTCCTTCAACCCTTGAATCAATACCTAGTCTTAATATTTTCTTGGGATCTAGCTCTTGAAGAAGATAATTAATGCCATTTATTTCATTGCTCCTGTCAGAAATAATATTTGGAATTATTATCTTATCATCAATAACAAAAGCAATATCTCGAGTAAATATCTGATTAAGATTCTTTATTGTCTCTGGTCTAAATATCTTTACATTATATTTTTCTAATACCTCTCTAAATTGATTTAACTCCTCAAAAAGATCTTTCTCTATTGGAAATGTACCATTTAAAACGTTTTCTTTTGACTTTGGATCATAACAATCTTCTTCTTTTGGGGTACCACCAAAATCAGTAGCAGTTCCTAATATAACTGATTTAAGTTGTCCAATTTCATTATTTATATTAATGTTTATCATATGTATTGCAAATTTATATAAAGGTTAAAAATAAAACTCCATAATTATTAACAATCTAATGGTAAAATATTAACTAATAAGAAGAAAGTAATTTAATTCTATTTGTATTTTTGGTCAATTATACGATGAAGAGAAAATTAAAATTAAAAACCACTAAAAAAAACTTTCTAACTAGGATAAAGGCGCCATTTATAAATAAAAACAATCAAATAATATTTGGTAGTTTTCTGTTTCTGCTATCAATATACCTTGTTATAGCATTCTCTTCTTTTTTTATTAACTGGAAAGCTGATAACAGTATTGTTCTTGATGCTAATTTTACTGATATTATAACCAACCAAGAAATTAACAACTCATTAGGTGGTCTAGGTGCTTACCTTGCTCATACACTAATCTATCGTTTATTTGGTTTATCTGCATATCTAATATTTAGTTTTATTCTACTCTTAAGCCTAAAAGTATTTGGCTTAAAAAAATTCTCATTATCTAATAGTCTATTTCACACACTATTAGGATTAATCTATATTCCTGTTTTTATATTCCATTTTTTTGGAAACACATTATATGCAGGAGGACTTGGAATCTATACCCAAGAGGTTTGCGCTAATGCATTAGGAGAGATAGGAACAAGCCTTCTGTTAATTACTATACTGCTAATTTATATTCCCTTAACCTTCAATCTTAAAGGAAAAAAATTATTGTCCTTCTTTAAGATACTTGTCTCAAAATTAAAAAAATCAAAAGTTGTTATACCAAAAGAGAACTTAAAAATAGATAAAGAAGAAACTAAAGAGGAGGTACAAGAAAATATTACAGAACCTACAAAAGAACTATCTAATGAAGAAGATGAACAAAAAGCTTCTGATATAACTAAAGATAATAATAACACTAATCTATCTAGTGAAGATTTAAATGATATTTCCATAGAAATTAATAAAACTGATCAAGAAGAAAAATTATCAGAAGATGAAATAAACAAAAAACTGAAAGAACTAGGAGACTATGATCCAACATTAGAATTGTCCTCATACAAAATGCCAGGAATTGATCTTCTGAATGATTATGGAGGAAGCGAAATAAAAATTGATAAAGAAGATCTAGAAGATAAAAAAAATAGAATTGTTGAAACATTAGGGCACTACAAGATTGGAATTACTTCAATAAGCGCTACAGTTGGCCCTACAATTACACTATATGAAATTGTTCCAGAAGCTGGTGTAAGAATATCAAAAATTAAAAACCTTGAAGATGATATTGCCCTAAGTCTTTCTGCAGAAGGAATTAGAATTATTGCCCCTATTCCAGGAAAAGGAACAATTGGTATAGAGGTTCCAAATAAAACTAAAAACATTGTGTCAATGCTAGAGGTTATATCCTCTGAAAAATTTCAAAATAATAAAATGGCATTACCAATTGCATTTGGAAAAACAATTTCTAATGAAACATATATGGTAGATCTAGCTAAAATGCCTCATCTATTAATGGCAGGAGCTACTGGACAAGGAAAATCAGTTGGCTTAAATGCTGTTCTAGCTTCTCTGCTATATAAAAAACACCCTTCTCAAGTCAAATTTGTTTTAATAGATCCAAAAAAAGTAGAGCTAACACTATTCAATAAAATAGAACGTCATTATCTAGCAAAACTTCCAGATCAAGAAGAGGCAATTATTACAGATACTAAGAAAGTAGTTAATACTGTTAATTCTTTATGTATTGAGATGGATGAAAGATATGAATTATGTAAGACTGCTAATTGTAGAAATATTGTTGAGTATAATAAAAAATTCATTTCAAGAAAACTTAATCCAAATAATGGACACAGGTACCTGCCATATATAGTATTAGTAATTGATGAATTTGCCGATCTTATTATGACAGCCGGAAAAGAAATAGAGACCCCAATAGCAAGGCTTGCTCAATTAGCTAGAGCAATTGGAATTCATCTAATCATTGCAACACAAAGACCATCTGTAAATGTAATTACAGGTTTGATAAAAGCAAATTTCCCTGCTAGAGTTGCTTTTAGAGTAACCTCAACAACAGATTCAAGAACTATTATGGATGCTAAAGGAGCTGAACAATTAATTGGAATGGGTGATATGTTAATTTCAACAGGAAGCGAATTAATAAGATTACAATGTGCATTTATAGACACACCAGAAGTTGAAAAAATATGCGAATTTATTGGCTCTCAGAGAGCATATCCACAAGCGCATCTCCTTCCTGAATATGAAGGTGAAGCTGAAGGAACTCCAACTACAGCAGATTTAAATGATAAAGACGCTCTGTTTGATGAAGCTGCTAGGACAGTCGTGCAAACACAGTCTGGATCAACCTCATTAATACAAAGAAAATTAAGGCTTGGATATAATAGAGCAGGAAGAATAATTGATCAACTTGAAGCAGCTGGTATTGTTGGTCCATTTGAAGGAAGTAAGGCTAGACAAGTTTTAATAAGAGATTTATTAGAACTAGAGGAGTTATTAAAAAAATTAAATAACAATGAATAGAATACTGATATTTACACTATTAATTTTTCATGTAAATTGTTTTGCTCAAGATGAAAAATCAGATGAAATACTAAAACAACTTAGCATTAACACAAAATCATATAAAAATATGGATGTTGATTTTAATTTTCATTTTGAAAACAAAACACAAGAAATAAACGAGAAACAAGATGGAAACATTAAAATCAACGGGAATAAATTTAGACTTGAATTAAACCAACAGATCGTTATAAGTGATGACACTACTCAATGGATATATCTAAAAGAATCTAATGAACTACAAATCATGGAACATGACCCAGAAGATAATATATTAAGTCCAAATAAACTTTTTACGATTTATGAAAATGGATACAAAAATAATTATGTAGAACTTAAAGAAGAATCAGAAAAGAAAACACATATTATAGATCTTTTTCCAATTGAAAGTAATGAGTTTACAAAAATACAACTACATATTGACGCTGAAAAAATACAGCTAAAAAGTATAATATTACATGATAAAAATGGAGGAACTTTTACCTACCTAATAACTAAGTTTCTCACTAATACAGAAATGGATCAAAAGGCATTTAGCTTTAATAGCGATGAGTATCCTGATATTGAAATTATTGATCTAAGATAATAACATTAACAATCATACGTTCTGGAACATATGAAAAAAATTTTTATAGTTATTTGCTTAATTTTTCCTTCTATTTTTTATGCTCAAGAAAAATTTACTCTAAGTGGATTTGTTTCAGATGAAAATAATGGAGAAAATATTATAGGAGTAAATATTTTTTGTAAAGAACTAAAGCAAGGAGTTGTTTCTAATACTTATGGATTTTATAGCCTTACACTTCCACAAGGGAAATATGAAATTTCCTTTTCATATATAGGATACAATACTCAAACATTTAATATTGATTTAAATAAAAATATTGACAAGAATGTATCTTTTGAGATTGCATCATTTTCTGTTGGTGAAGTACAAGTTAGAGGAAAAGCTAATATTATTAAAAACACCCAAACATCGGTTATTGAAGTTCCTATTGAACAAATTAAAACTATTCCCGCACTTTTAGGTGAGGTTGATATAATTAAAGCAATACAACTTCTTCCAGGAGTTCAATCAAGTGAAGGAACTTCAGGCTTTTATGTTCGAGGAGGAGGTCCAGATCAAAATCTCATTCTCTTGGATGGTGTCCCTGTATATAATGCATCTCACCTTGGAGGTATCTTCTCAGTATTTAATGCTGATGCTATTAAATCTGTAAGACTAACAAAGGGAGGCTTTCCAGCTAGATTTGGAGGAAGATTATCTTCTGTTCTAGAAATAGGTATGAAAGAAGGAAATCAAAAGAAATTTAAAGGTGATGCAACTTTAGGATTAATATCATCAAAATTTACTTTTGAAGGTCCAATTATTAAAGACAAAACATCATTTATCATATCTGGAAGACGAACTTATATAGACCTTATTGTAGCTCCATTTCTACCAAATACAACAGATCTAAAACTATATTTTTATGATTTAAATGCTAAAATTAACCACAAAATCTCAAAAAAAGATAGACTATACTTAAGTGCCTATACTGGCAAAGACAAGCTTGGAGTGAATTTTGAGGAAAATTTTTCTAATGAACAAAATACTTTAAATTTTGGATTAGGTTATGGGAACATTACCTCTACATTAAGATGGAATCATTTATTTAGTGACAAACTATTTAGTAATACGACCCTTACCTATAGCCGCTATTCATTTAACACAGATTTTGGTGTTAATTCAACATATACAGAAAATAATGAAACTGAGATATGGGATATTAATTTTGGTTATCTTTCAGGAATAGAAGACCTGGGTGCTAGGATTGATTTTGATTTTATTCCTAATCCAAACCATGAAATTAAATTTGGA
>JAAZYM010000041.1 GCA_014239655.1 Flavobacteriales bacterium
AAAAGGCATCTATTTTATTAGTGTATATGAGGGACATGATGCCTTAATTACAGATAAGTTAATATTAGATAAATAAGAAATAAGTTTTTATTTTCTAAAAAAGCACCAATATTATATTGGTGCTTTTTTGTTATGAAAGACATAGTATGTAATTTCTATAATTATATTAATGTTTTTTCCAGTATTTAGCTTTGCCTCATTTCCAATCCCTAGTGATACTATTCAAATACAAAAAGATACTTTGGAAGAATATAGGTTAAGACTACAAGAAAAAATAAAATTAGTTTCAGAGTACAGGCAAGCAAATAAAATAAAAAAGGAAGATGGTTGGATGAAAAAAATATGGAAATCAAAGTATTGGAAATCTAGGACTATACCAGAGCGAGTTTTCTTAATATGTTTGTTTTCAGCGGTTATATTAATTGGATTGTATATTGGTTTTTGGGCGTTAGTATTTGCTTCGATGTAGTAATTTTTTTATTTAGAACTTCTGAGTTCTAATTTTTGATCTGAATAAACAGCGTAGCTGTAATGGTGGACCCAATCTCCAAGATTTATATAATTACACCTTTCATCAATCCTAATATTCATAGGAATGTGTCGGTGACCAAATACATAATAGTCAACGGGATTATTTTTTTGTTGCTCTTTACAGTATTCTACTAGAATTTCTTTGTCTTCATTAACAAGGGTCTCTTTTTTTCTTTTGCTTTTATTTGACCAAGCTTGTCCGAGACTAATTCCAAAATTAGGATGTAATCTTGAAAATAACCATTTACATATTTTGGATGAAAAGATTAATTTAAGCACTTTGTATTTATAGTCCCCTTTACCAAGGCCATCTCCATGTCCTATAAATATTAGTTTATGATTTTGTTCAATAATAAATTCTTGAAAATGAACTTTAAGACCTATCTCTTGTTCAAGATAATCACGCATCCACATATCATGATTACCAACCACATAATGAATGTCTATACCTTTTTCTATTAAATCTACTAGCTTAGCTAAAAACCTTACAAATCCTTTAGGAACCACTTTTTTATATTCAAACCAAAAGTCAAATATATCTCCAAGCAGATATATTGATTTTGCATCTTTCTCTATTTCATTAAGCCAAGAGATTATCTTTTTTTCTCTTTCTAGACTTTCTTTCAAGTTGGGTGACCCAAGATGAAAATCTGAAGCAAAATAAATTTTTTCTTTTTCCAAAATTATCTAGTCTAGTTTTTTTCTGATTAGTTCATTAGTAAGTTTAGGATCTGCTTTTCCTTTTGATAGCTTCATGACTTCTCCAACAAATAAACCTATTAATCCTTTTTTTCCAGATTTGTATTCTTTTACTTTATCTGGATATTTATTAATTACTTGATCAATCAGAGCTGTAATCGTATCACTATCACTTTCTTGAATCCAGTTATTCTGAATTGCAATTTCTTCAGGACTTAAATCAGAACTAATTAAGATTGGAAATATCTTTCCAGTTGCTATGGAGTTGCTAATTTTATTCTCATCTATAAGTAATATTAGCTGTGCTAATCTTTCTGGTTGAAGTTGAAAATCTTCTATTGTTTGGGCATTTTCTTTAAGATATGATTTGACTATGCCATTCATGAAATTAGCAGCTGCTTTATAATTTTTTGTGTATCTACATAGATCATCATAATACAAGGCTGTTTTTTTATCTTCAACTATGATTTTAGCATCATAGTTTGATAAATTAAAGTCTTTTGTAAATTTTTTAAGGAGTTCTTTTGGTAGAGGGGGTAGTGATTCTCTTACTTTCTCAATATATTCTTGAGTAATAACTATAGGTTGAAGATCTGGCTCAGGGAAATACCTGTAGTCATTAGCTTCTTCTTTATGCCTTTGAGATAGTGTTGTGCCATCTGTAGCATTAAATCCTCTTGTCTCATGTATTATCTGTTCCCCCTTTTCTATTAAGTCAATTTGTCTTTTTATCTCATATTCAATGGCGTTTTTTACATTTCTTGATGAGTTCATGTTTTTTACTTCTACTTTCGTTCCAAATTTTTCATCTCCTTTTAATCTAACAGAAACATTTGCATCACACCGTAAACTTCCTTCTTCCATATTACCATCACAGATATCTAAATAACGTACAAGTTTTCTGACTTCAAGTAGGTATTGATAGGCCTCTTCAGATGATCTTATCTCAGGTTCTGAGACTATTTCTAATAGAGGAACTCCTGCTCGATTAAGGTCAACCAGAGAATGAAAGGGATCAAGATCATGGATGCTTTTTCCGGCATCTTCTTCCATATGTATTCTAGTAATATTAATCTTTTTTAATTGATCTTTTTGATCAGTTATTTCTATATAACCACCATTACAGATTGGAGTTTTATCTTGTGTAATCTGGTATCCTTTTGGAAGGTCTGCATAAAAATAATTTTTTCGAGCATATTCATTGAGTTCTCTTATTTCAGCATCTACAGCTATTCCAAGTCTTACAGCATATTCTATGACTTTCTTGTTACTTACTGGTAGGGTGCCTGGGTGTCCTTGAGTTATTACAGAAGTTTTTGAATTAGGTTTTGCCCCATATATATTCTCATCATTCGAGTATGCTTTGGTTTTTGTAAGTAATTGAGCATGTACTTCTAATCCTATTACCGCTTCATATTTATTTTCTAAATTCATCCTAATTAAAGATAATTTTATCAGAGCTTAGTAACAAGCCTTCTTTGTAAAATTCAATAAGATATAGGCCGTTTTTAATATCATTTCTGTTAAAAATATTAATATTTTTATTTAATTTTTCAGTTCTTACTGCTCTCCCAAAGACATCATACATTATTATTAAATCAGCATATAGATTATTTATTATAAAACTTGATGTGATTGGATTAGGATATATATATGAAGGGTTTTTTTCTTCTTTGATTTCTGTTGGAGAAGTAGTTAGTTCAAATACATATAGCCCTGTTTGCATGTCAGAAACAAGTATATTTCCAGAGTTTAGATAAGGATAAACCCCCCAAGCTCCTTTGTATGAATTATGGTTGTTGGGCAGGTATGTGTCATAATAATTTACCTGAACTGGATTTGATGGATTACTAATATCAAAAACTCTTAATCCGTCATGATAATACGCTAAGTATAAAAAATTATCTTTAATTATACCATTATGTGCCATTGAATTTGGGTCTACCCCTGAGTTGAATGTAGCAAGTACACTTATATTTGAGTAATCACTTACATCAAGCATTTTAACGTCATATCCATGATTTTCATCTTGCATAGCATATATAGTACCATCATCAGTAAGCCATCCTGAGTGATTATATCCTGCATCAGGGTAAGATGTATAGGAAGCTAATTCAACTGGTGTGTCTCCTGAATTATTTACCATTGTAAAATCCATAATTCTTAAACCATCATTACCGCAATTTAAGAATGCTGTGTCATTTTTTACATAAGCATCATGAACATGGCCAACATCGTTATATGTATATATTAAAGTTGGATTGCTAGGATTTGTTAAGCTAAAGACTTCCATTGCCTCACCTGTAGCGCAGGCATATAGTTTAGCAGTTGCTGTATCTATAAAAATATTATGTACCTTATTTAACAGATTATTTGAGTCATAGACGATATTTACTGATGTTGGTAGATTAGAGATATCTACAATTTGTAATGTTGATGGAGATCCTTCATCACAAACAATATATAGATACCCATCAAAGTCGTGATAATCTCTATGAATTACTCCTGGACCTGTATAGGCCCCTGCAACAAAAGCAACTTCACTACTATTTTGTGGATTAGTTACATCAAAAAAATGAGTTCCAGCTGTTGATCCAATAACGGCAATTTCACTCCCATTAATATTGAGTCCCCAGATTTCATTATAAGTATTATTGTATGCATTTGAACCAACAAGTGTAGTGTCTTCCCAGTGAAAAAGAAGATTAGTATTTTGCTGACTATATAAATCAATCCTTAAAAAGAAAATGAGTAAAAATAGGATAGATGCTTTTTTCATATAATTATATTTTAGAAATTAATTCTGTTATCAGTTTTGTTAGAATTGGCTCTGTTTTTTCTGCAACATTTTGCACATCTTCATGAGTAACAACTTGAATTTTTCCAGGCACTCCTAAATCGGTTATTACAGATATTGCAAAACAATTTAGTTTCATATGCCTTGCAGCAATTACCTCAGGAACAGTTGACATTCCAACTGTATCTCCACCAATTATACGGAAATAATTATATTCAGCAGGAGTTTCAAGAGTTGGACCAGTTACACCAACATATATTCCTTCTTGTATTTTGATGTTATTCTCAATTGCAATATCTTTAGCTAGAGATAACATTTTAGGGCAATAAGGCTGACTCATATCTGGGAATCTTGTTCCTAGCTCATCAATATTTTTGCCAATTAATGGGTTTGGTATTAAGTTAATGTGATCATTTATAAGCATCAGATCACCAATTTTAAATGATGGATTCACTCCACCACTAGCATTAGAGATAATAAGGTTTTCTATGCCAAGATATTTCATTACTCTAACAGGAAAAACAACCTTATTGATATCATAACCTTCATAGAAATGAAACCTTCCCTGCATAACCACTACTTCTTTTCCTTTAATTAATCCAAAGATTAGTTTTCCACTATGTCCTTCAACAGTTGAGATTGGGAAATTTGGAATTTTATCGTAAGGGATGGAAAACTTTATGTCAATTTCATTAACAAGCCCACCTAATCCAGTGCCTAGGATAATACCAATTTTGGGATTATAATTTGTTTGTTCTTTTAGAAAATTAGCGGTCTCTTTAATATTGTTTAACATATTCTAATATCTTTTTGTCAAATTTTTCTTGATTTGTAAATTTAATTTCTATTGGCAAATAGTAGATGGCAATATCTTTAAATTTCTCTTCATATTGAAGTAATTTGACACTGTCTTTTTCGGTGGTTAAGATAAGTTTTTTTATGCTTTTCAGTGAATTATAGTATGATAAGATTGTATTAATATTTTCTTTATTGAAATTGTGATGATCTTTAAATTCAAAATGTCTATCTATTGTTGTTTTATTTTTTAGGTAATGTATTAATGAAGATGTGTCTGCAATTCCAGTAACTAATACAATATTAAAATCTTTTAAGTCTACTACTTGCTCTTCATTAAAAAGAGCTTTTGCATTATTATAGGTTATTTTTGAAAAGCTACATTCTTTTCTAGAAAACTTGGAGATTTTAGATCTTATATCTCTTTTGTAGTCTTCATTGGTTTTATCAGTATTATTTGTAATGATTATATGATCAGCTCTTTTACATTGACTTTTATTTTCTCTAAGATTTCCATAAGGAAGATGATAATCATTGTAGAATGGATTATTTATATTTGTTAATAATAGATTTAACCCAGCATTTACCCATCTATGTTGAAATCCATCATCAAGTAGTATAACATCAACTTTTGGATGATCTGTAGTTATCTTATTTATTGCTTTTGTTCTATTTCCACAGACCACAACTATAGCTTCAGGATTTTTTCTCTTAAACATTAAAGGCTCATCACCAACATTTTGATAATGACTATCTGTGTTTACATATGAGAAATTATAATTTTTTCTTTTATATCCTCTACTGATAATTGCAATTGTATATTCTTCTTTTAAAATATTAAATAAATATTCAGTGTGAGGAGTTTTTCCAGTACCACCTACATTAAGATTCCCAACACAAATTACAGGGATTTTAAATGACTCTGAGTTTAAAAGACCAATATCAAAAAGAGTATTTCTTATAGAAGTAATCAGGCCAAAAATTATAGATAATGGTATGAGTAGAAAATTCATATCACAAAGATAGGATTTTAGACGTTAGTATGTTTGTTAAGTTTATTACTTTTGAAATATGAAAATAAGAGAAATAACTGATTTTTTAGAAGAAATAGCTCCACTACATTATCAAGAAATTTATGACAATTCTGGCTTGATAATCGGTGATTTAGAGAATAAGGTCAATGATGTTCTAATTACATTAGATTGTACTGAGGAGGTAATTGATGAGGCAATTTCAAAAAATTGTAACCTTATTATTTCTCATCATCCTATAATTTTTACTCCTTTAAAAAAAATAAATGGGAAAAGTTATGTTGAAAGAGTGATTATTAAAGCAATTAGAAACGATATCTCAATTTATGCTATTCATACAAATTTAGATAATGTATATAATGGAGTAAATAGTAAAATAGCTGAGAAATTAGGGCTAAAAAATTGTAAAATTTTGAGACCTAAGAGTAAATTGATTAAACAATTAGTTGTATACTGTCCTTCTTCATATTCTGAATCCTTAAAACAATCTTTATTAGAATGTGGTGCAGGAGAGTTTAAAAATTATGATAATTGTAGTTTTTCAGTAGTTGGTAAAGGGACATTTCGTCCTAAAGAGGGGAGTAATCCATTTTTTGGTAATATCGGCAAAACTGAAACGGTTCCAGAAGAAAGATTAGAGCTTTTTTATGATATTAAAAATGAAAATGTATTACTTGAATGTCTGTTCAAGAATCATCCATATGAACAAGTGGCTTATCAAATTTATTCTTTGGATAATATCTGTTTAGAAATTGGTTCTGGAATGATTGGTGAAGTAGAAGATGAAATAGAATGCGATAAGTTTTTAGCATTAATTAAGAAGAAGATGAAAACAGATTGTATTAGGCATACTACTTTAAATAGTAATAAGATAAAACGTGTTGCTGTTTGTGGTGGGAGCGGAAGTTTTTTGTTAGAAGAAGCGAAGAAAAAAAATGCTGATATCTTTATCTCAAGTGATTTTAAATATCATGAATTTTTTGATGCTGATGGCAAGATTATAATTGCAGATATTGGACACTTTGAGAGTGAACAATTTACAAAGGAATTAATTTATGAGATGCTTAGCAAAAAATTTACTAAGTTTGCCGTCCAATTATCTAAAGTAAATACAAATCCTATAAATTACCTGTAAAATGGCAAAGAAAAAAGTTACAACAACAATTGAAGATCGTTTAAAGGCATTATATCAACTTCAAATTATAGATTCCGAGGTAGATAAGATTAGAATTGTCAGAGGAGAACTTCCTTTAGAAATAGAGGATTTAGAAGACTTGATAGCTGGTCTGCAAACACGTTTAGATAAATTGAATAGTGAGTTGGAGTTAATTAATAATGATGTTTTATCAAAGAAGAATGTTATTCTTGATGCTGAGACATTAGTTAAAAGATATGAGAAACAGTTAAAAAATATTAAAAACAACAGAGAGTTTTCTTCTTTAACAAAGGAATTAGAGTATAAGGGGCTTGAAATTCAATTAAATGAAAAGAATATTTTAGAATTACAAGCAAGAGTATTACATAAGGAAGAAGTAATAAAAGAATCAAAGACTCAAATATCAGAAAGAGAAGAAGAATTGGCTGTTAAAAATAAAGAGCTTGCTGCTATTGTTAAAGAGACAGAAAAGGAAGAGAAAGTATTGTTAAAAAAATCGGATAAAGCTCAGGTTGTTATTGAAGAAAGGCTTTTATCTTCTTATACTAGGATTAGAGGAAAACTCAGAAATGGTCTTGCTGTTGTTTCTGTAGATAGAGATGCCTGTGGCGGATGTTTTAATCAAATTCCTCCACAGAGACAATTAGATATCCAGACTCATAAAAAGGTTATTGTATGTGAGCATTGCGGAAGAATCTTAGTTGACTCTAATATACTGGAGTCTTAAGAGAACTTACTTTAGATATTAAAAGGGATTTCATATTTTTGGAATCCCTTTTTTATTTTATGCGAAAACAGATTTTATTATTAATATGTATTTTCTCTGTAGGATTTTCTTATGCTGATTTTGATATGAACAATAATATGCGTGAAGCATATTCAAATATAATTAGTCTAAATTTCCAATTGGCTCAGGAGATGATAGATCAAGAAAAGATTTCTAATCCAGAGAATGGCTTAATTTATTTGAATGAGAATTACATTGACTTTTTAACCTTACTAATTAGCGAAGATAAATTACTTTATTCAAGTAGAAAATCAAATAAGAACAGAAGACTTAATAGTTTAAGAAAGAATAATAAAGAGACGCCGTATTATCTTTTTTCACAGGCTGAAATACATCTTCAATGGGCTTTTACTAGAATTAAGTTTAAGGAATATTTCTTAGCTGCATATGAGTTGCAGAAAGCATATAAACTGCTTAAAAAGAATAATCAATTATATCCAGACTTTATGCTTAATAAGAAAAGCATGGGTCTTCTTCATGTATTAATAGGTTCAGTTCCAGATTCATATGATTGGGTGTTGAATATTATTGGAATTGAAGGAAATATTAATGTTGGTTTTAACGAATTATATTCTTTTTTAGATTATTCAGAGAGAACTAATAAATATAGAATTTATGAAAATGAGACGCTTTTCTTACTGTCTTTTCTTGAGATGAATATGAATAATGATCTTAAAGCTTGTGAGATATTATTAGATAAGATTAAGAGTTGTTGTCTTAAGGATAATCTTTTAGTTTTTTGCGCTGCAAGGCTATCTAATAAGTTAGGTAATAATGATGAAACTATCAACATACTTGAGCGTCGTAAATTCTCTGATAGTAAGTTTCAATTTCATTATTTAGATTATCTATATGCTATGTCTAAATTTTATAAGTTAGAGTTTAATTCAGCTAAAGAATATTTATTAAAATTTACTTCAAATTTTAAAGGAAAAAATTATATAAAATCCGCATACCATAAACTGTCACTTATTGCTTTTTTAGAAGATTCGCTAGCACAAAGAGAGTATTATCATGCGAGAATATTAAATTATGGTGAAAAGCTA
>JAAZYM010000065.1 GCA_014239655.1 Flavobacteriales bacterium
CCCTCCATTTAAGGATGTATATCTAACATGATTAGTAAGGGATAAACTAGGAAAAAAGATGAGTAAATCTTTAGGAAATTCACCTGAACCTTTAGAGCTAATAGATAAATATGGAGCAGATGGTGTTAGGGTTGGTATGCTACTTTGTGCACCGGCTGGCAATGATCTTCCTTTTGATGAAGCACTTTGTGAGCAAGGACGTAATTTCTCAAATAAAATATGGAATGCTTTTAGACTTATCAAAGGATGGGATATTGCTGAAATAACACAAGAACAATCATCTATTGATGCTATAAAATGGTTTGAAAGTAAATTAAACAAGATAATAAAAGATATTGATCAATCCTTCTCAAAATATAGAATTTCTGAAGCACTTATGTCCACATACAAATTAATTTGGGACGATTTCTGCTCTATCTATCTTGAAATAATCAAACCTGAATATACAAAGCCTATTGATAAAAAAACATATACTCAAACTATTAGTTTCTTAGAAAATATCCTTCAGCTTTTACATCCCTTTATGCCATTCCTTTCTGAAGAAATATGGCACTTAATTGATGATAGAGAATCTGATATAATAGTTTCTCAATGGCCAGAAGCAAAGAGTATTGACGAACAATTAATCAATGACTTTAATAATACAATGGAAGTTGTAAGTGGAATTAGAAATATTAGAAAAGAAAAAAATATCGCTAAAAAAGAAGAATTAGATTTATTTATAATCAATAATGCAGAAGCCAAAAACAATCTCGATTCTATAATTATCAAACTAGGTAACCTGTCTAAAGTAGAATATACGAAGAAAAAGATTGAACAAGCTTTCTCTTTTATGGTTAAATCCAATCAGTATTTTATCCCATTATCTGAGAGCTTTGATAAAGCTTCAGAACTAGAAAAACTAAATAAAGATTTAAACTATACTAAGGGATTCTTAAAAATTGTTGAATCAAAACTATCCAATAAGAAATTTGTTAAAAATGCTCCCAAGCAACTTGTAGAAAATGAGCAAAACAAATTAAAAGATGCGAAAGAAAAAATTAGGATCTTAACAGAGAAAATTAATTCATTAAGTTAAGACCCTAATCTATTTTACTATTCTATAACGAGTTTCCTGTTAATTATCCCTCTATCAGTCTTTATCTTAAGAAGATATACTCCTTTTGATTGTGAAGAAAGATCTATAGTAGTAGAAAACTCGCCATTAAGCATTTCATTACTAGAATATATCATCTCCTCTCCTAATACATTAAATATACTAATCTCTACAGCACTTAGATCATACGTGTTAAATTCTATATTCACAACACCACTTGATGGATTTGGATAAACATCCAATGATGAAAAAATATCAGAAACACTTGTATTACAAGGATCTACAGTTATCGTTACTGTCGCCTGACCACTACAATTATTATTATCAACTGTAGTAAGTGTATATAACTGACTAGCAACAGGGCTATCTACAATTACTGGACCTGTCATCCCATTATCCCATGAATATGATTGGAATCCAGAAGAAGCTGTTATTGTAACAGCATCACCTAGACATATTATCCCGTTAGCAGGATCAGTTGTTATAGTTGCAATATCTGCCTGATTAACTGTTAAATCTGTATAAATCACACTATCACAGAAATTTGAAGCATTTAATGTATCATAATATACTCCTGTAGTTGTATAAGTATTAGATCCCACAGAAACAGAATTTCCATCACATACAGATACTATATTAGGAGTTGCTTGTGCCATTAATTCTATATCGTAATAGAAATAATAATAACCCCCACTTCCTGCTGTAGAGCCGGTAATCGAAGCTAAAGAACCAAAGTCATATGGATAATTAACATTTGTATTACTTCTAAATATACCTACCTGATTTGGATTATCTAAACCAAGTTCATAATCTGTTCCTGCTGGCATATTAAAGTTTAATGTAACTCGTTGTGGACCAGGAACAACAGATTGTGTTGAACTCTCAATAATTGTTCCATTATCATCTCTAAGCTCAAATGTTACATCCCCAAAATCTTCAACATATATTAATGCTGATACAATTGAAGAAGGAACATAACAATCGAAAACTAACCTTCTCTCAAAATTAAAATAACCTCCAGGTGCTGTTATACTATCAGGAATCCCTCCATATACTACGGGATAACTAGCAGAAAGTACATTAAGATTAGTAGTAACAGTACTATCACAACCATTTGATGCTGTTAGAATATCAACATAGGTTCCAGAGTTAGTATACATATTACTTCCAACCATAAAATAATCACCATAACATATAGTTGTATTATTTGTACTAGAACCTCCTGAGATTTGATTAACAATTAGATTAGTATAAACAAGACTATCACATCCAAAAGAAGTCTGGAAAGAATCAATGTATGTTCCTGTAACGCTGTAAGTATTATTACCCAATGTATACGTTTCTCCTAAACAAACTGTTTGATTGTTTTGATAAGTAACTATAGGGTTTACAGTTAAATTTGTTAAAACTAAACTATCACATCCTGATCCAGATAGCATAGTATCTACGTAAAAGCCGGATGTTGTATAAACGCTTGATCCAACAATAAAACTATCTCCTTGACAAATAGAATGTTCAGCTGGAGCACTAGAAGCTTTCATTTCAATATTATAGAAGAAATAATAATAATCTCCAAAATTTGAAGCACTTGACTGAGTTATTGAAGCTAAAGAACTAAAATCATATGGAAAACTAACACCTGCATCATGTCGATATAACCCTTCAAAACCTGATGCTGCAGAAACACCTAATTCAAAATCTGTTCCAACAGGCATCTCAAAATTAAGAGTTACAAAATTAGCACCATTCACTAATGCATAAATAGTATCAGCTAATGTGTTGCCATTATCATCTCTTAATTCAAATTCATATAAAGAATTTCCATCTGAATAAACTGTCGCAGAAACAATCTCAGTAGGAACATAACAGTCAAGTATAAGGTGTTGATCACCAGTATAATAAGCACCACTACCTACAGTAGTATCTAAGATACCTCCATATACAGAATTAAATTGAGAATACACATTGATTGCAGTAACAACAACACTATCACAACCAATAGAAGACACTAACGAATCAACATAAGTTCCAGTTGAACTATATACATTAGATCCAACTACTATACTATCCCCTGGACATAACTCAAAAGATAAATAAGTTGGTGTCTGCACAGTAAGATCTGTAGTTATAATACTATCACATCCTCCAATATTAGTTAATGTATCATAATACATTCCTGTTTGAAAATATGTATTACCCGCTACAAAAATACTATCACCATCACATACTGTATAAACAATATTTGTAAATGATGCAGATACTGGAAGAACATGAAGATTTGTTGTAATAACACTATCACAACCTAAAAAGTTCATTAAAGTATCACTATACACTCCTGTTGAGTCATAGACGTTTCCATTTACTGACACTGATAATCCATTACATATTGTATCAAAAGAAGAACTATATGTAGGTGATGTTGAATGAGATCCTAGATAGGTCCAATTATCTACACCAAAGACAACCCATTGAGAATTTAATGGATCTGTTCCTGCAGCATTTGTCCAACTTGTATCTCCCATCATGACACTACATTTTCTAACAAGTGTATGATCTCTTGTAGCATTATTGACTCCTGCAACATCCCAATATTGAGCAGGGTCATTCCAATCACCAACCCAGTCTAGTATTATGTATAAACCACTATCAGGATGAGTAGGTGTTAATGGTTCAATCCCATACACAAGGGCCATACCATCATTTCCACTACTTAATGATGTTGAATTCATATCAGCTTCTAACTGAATATTATTATCAGCATTTGTATGCGCTACTACATACACATCATTTGGAAGAATAACAGCTCCAGAATCAAAATTATGCCATGTCTCATATACTCCGCTTTGATCCACACCACCTGGACTATTTACTCTTGCCCATGCATAATCGGTTAAATCTACTGTGTCCATAGAAGGGTTATAAACTTCAAAATATCTATTTGATGTTCCAGAACTTCCCTCAGCATATTCAGAGAAAAATAAATCTGCAATTATAGGAGCATATGTACATGAACCATCATCTATTGTAGATGTAGCATCATAATTTAATGCTATTGGATCCGTACATCCACTACAACTAGAATTCCATAGTGGATTAGAAGGATCATTAGGCATTACTAGCATTTCGAAAGAGCCTAAAGTAAGCCCAACAGTATCATCTAAAAGCTGAACGACAGTATGTGTAAGAAAATTGTAGATATATGCTTGTTGACACACCCCGCAACTATCTAAAATAGACGTTCCATTAGCAATTCCATTACAATCAGTAGATGGAGGTGATGAATTTGCAATAATCACACCTTTCATACCCATTGTAACATGAGGTTGACACACATAATAATATGTTTGATTTATGGTAGGAACGAAAGTACCAGTAGCTCCATAATAAATATTAAAACCACCATTTGATTGAGTACCATTACTTATCCAGGTAGATTGACTAACCTCTACAGCATTGTGTGAGGGCCCCATAATTAAAGTAACAGTATCACCCACATTTACTATTAATGTGTCAGGAGCAAAGAAATTTCCTGGAGTAGTAATTGTTTGAGCTTCTGCACTAAAGAAAAAAGATAAGATTAAGACTATTATTAGATAAAATTTTTTCATAGGATATAGATATTATATTTCAAACAAATATACCTTAATATTTCCTTCAAAAATATTTTATAACAACAAAATATATTCCTCTAAGATTTCCTCTTTAAAACATCTCTTCTAATTAAATCAATTAAAAATAATATTCCTCCTAAACCCAAAAGAAGAATACTATAAATCCCAAGAGATAATGCGTTTTCAAAATCACTTGCATCTTCAGATGCTTTGCCTAATATCAAACCCAGAGCCACTAATACACCAGAAAAAATCCTCAGAAAGTTTTTATTAGCAAACACATCAATCTCTTCTGAGTTACTATATAATTGTTTCTCAATTCTAATTTTATATTCTTCCGTTGTTTCTTTTTTAGTCTCAATAATAGTATCTTGACATAAATTGATTTCTACAGGAAAAGAAGCAAAGGTACTTATTGGTAAAAAAAATATTAAAATTATAGATCTCCACATATTTATTTCATTAGGAGAGAGAATCAAGAACCGCAGCAAAAATAGCAATAAGAAGAGCCGCTGCAAGAACAGCTACCCAGATTAAAGTAACACCAATAGAGCCAAGAATTGTTGTGTTTCTTTTTCTATTAATACGAATATTATTGTCTTTTTTAAGAACCTTCTTATTTATCTTATCTGAAGAACCTGCTTTTAATTGAACATCTGATAGGTTTTTATCTACCTGGATATAAACCTTACCGTTTTTACGAATTGTATCACTACAACTATCTAATACCGGAAATGAAGCAAAAACCATATTAGGTATAAAAAAAAGAAATAATATTATTTTTCTCATAACAGAACTATTAATTAAACAGACTTAAAACACCAATCAGCCAAACTATCATCGCAACCAACCATATTATAGCTAATATTCCTATAACCTGCCAGAATGTTAATGGTGTTCTTTGGGGCCTAACTGACTCTGCCTTTACTCTACTCTTTAATCTTTTTCTATAATCTTGCATACTCTCATTTTTCAATGGATACTTATAAAGTGAATCTACAGCAACTTCTTTATATATCTTTCCATTTTCAATAATCGTATCAGGGAAATATAAGCTCTGGGACGAAGAAGGTGGATTAGTTGAAGAAGGAACACACTA
>JAAZYM010000047.1 GCA_014239655.1 Flavobacteriales bacterium
AGTCAGCAGCAAATTTCCTAAATAACAGATAAATGTCGTCTCCTCTATCTCTTAAGGGTGGTAAATGAATACTAATTGTATTTAATCTATAATATAAATCTTCTCGAAACTTACCTTTTTTTACTAGGTCTAACATATTTACATTAGAAGCTGCAAGAATTCGTACATTAGTCTTATTTGCTTTTGATGATCCTACTTTAATAAACTCACCATTCTCTAATACACGAAGTAATCTAGCTTGAGAAGGAATAGGGAGTTCTGCTATTTCATCTAGAAATATGGTTCCATTATCAGCAGATTCGAAATATCCTTTCCTGCTTTCATTAGCGCCAGTAAATGAACCTTTTTCATGACCGAATAATTCACTATCTATTGTTCCTTCAGGTATAGCTCCGCAATTCACAGCAATATAATTATTGTGTTTTCTTGTACTGTTTTGGTGAATAATCTGAGGAATAGTTTCTTTCCCTGTACCGCTCTCTCCATTAATTAAAACGGAAATATCAGTACTTGCTACTTGTAAAGCGACATTTATTGCTTGGTCTAGTTTTATGTTGTTGCCTATAATACCGAAACGCTGTTTGCTTTGTTTAATGTCCATATTAAATAATTTTTGCTTTTAAAGTTCCTGCTGTGCAATCATGTACTTTAACATTTACATAATCACCAATTTTAGCATTCTTTTTTTCAAATACAGCAACACAATTATGAGTTGTTCTTCCAAAAAAATGTGAATTTGATTTTTTTGAAATACCTTCAATTAAAACTTCATAAGTTTTACCAATTCTTTCTTTATTATTTTCTAATGAATGAGTCTGTTGTAAATTGATTATTTCTACTAGTCGTTCTTGTTTCTTTTCTTCAGGAACATCATCTTTATATTTTTTCTCAGCTGTGGTGTTTGGTCTTTCTGAGTACTTAAACATATATCCATAATCATATCTAACATATTTCATTAAATCTAAAGTATCTTGATGATCACTATCAGTTTCAGTACAAAAACCACTTATCATATCCATAGATATGGCACAATCTGGTATTTCTTTTTTTATTCTGTCAATAAGTGATTTATATTCTTCTCTATTATAGCCTCTATTCATTAGTTTCAGGATTCTACTACTTCCAGATTGGAGTGGAAGATGAATATAATTGCAGATGTTTGGGTAACGCTTCATACTAGCAATAACATCATCTGTCATATCTTGAGGATTTGATGTGGAAAAACGAATTCTTAATTTTCGATTAATTTTTGCAACTCTTTCAAGAAGTTTAGAGAAATTAATTGCCTCTTTTTTGTGTTTTTCTGGAATGTTTTTAAAATCTTTTTTTAATCCTCCTCCATACCATAGATATGAATCCACATTTTGTCCAAGTAAAGTAACTTCTTTATATCCTTGAGAGAAAAGCTGTTCACATTCTTTAATAATACTTTCTGGATCTCGACTTCTTTCCCTTCCCCTAGTGAAAGGAACAACACAAAACGTACACATATTATCACACCCTCTTGTAATTGAAACAAATGCAGTGATTCCATTTCCTGATAATCTAACGGGTTTAATATCTGCATAGGTCTCTTCTTTTGAAAGAAAAACATTAACTGCTTTTCTTCCATCTTTAACTTGTTTTATGAGATTAGGTAAATCTCTATATGCGTCGGGACCAACAACAAGATCTACTAATTTTTCTTCTTCGATGAATTTTTCTTTAAGTCTTTCAGCCATACATCCAAGAACACCAACAACCATTGATGGGTTTGTTGTTCTTTTGATTGAGTTGTATAATTCTAATCGTTTTCTTACTGTTTGTTCTGCTTTTTCTCGAATAGAACATGTGTTGACAAATACTAAATCTGCTTCATTTATATCTTTTGTAGTAGAGTAATTTTCTTTACTTAGAATTGAAGCGATAATCTCGCTGTCAGAGAAATTCATTTGACATCCATAACTTTCGATATAGAGTTTTTTATTTCCTTCTTCAAGACTGTTTATCTCAAGAATATTTCCTTGTTTTTTCTCATCTATTTTTTTAGTTGAAAGAGTTTCAATATTCATTTTCTAAGTTTTAATAGTGCAAAAATAAAAAAAACTGACAATATGTCATAGCTAAAAAATCTATATTATATATATAATATAAAATAACTGACAAATATTCTGAGATATTGAGAGTCAAAAATCTTTCTTTTATTTGCAAAAAAAATTGAAGAAAATGGCGAAGAATTTAGTTATTGTGGAGTCACCAGCAAAGAAAAAAATCATTCAAGGATATTTGGGTAATGATTTTATTGTCGAGTCTAGCATAGGGCATATTAGAGATTTACCCTCAAAAGGAGGCATGTCTATAGATATAGATAATGGTTTTGCTCCTAATTATGTTATATCAGAAGATAAAAAGAAGGTTGTTTCTCAATTAATTAATGCAGCTAAAAAGGTTGAAACTGTATGGTTAGCTACCGATGAAGATCGAGAAGGTGAGGCTATTGCTTGGCATTTAACTGAGGCTTTAAAACTAGACTCTAAGTCTACAAAAAGAATTGTATTTCATGAAATTACAAAAAAAGCTATTCTAAGAGCAGTAGAAAATCCACGATCATTAGATCTTAATTTAGTAAATGCTCAACAAGCTAGGAGAGTTTTAGATAGGTTAGTTGGTTTTGAAGTTTCTCCTGTATTATGGAAAAAAGTAAAACAAGGATTGTCTGCAGGAAGAGTACAATCTGTTGCGGTTAGATTAATTGTTGAAAGAGAGAAAGAGATTTTAAATTTCAAGTCTTCTTCTGATTATAAAGTAGTCGTCTTTTTAAATACTGATAAGCAGGAAATTATTAAATCAGAATTAGCTAAACGTTTCACGTCTAAAGATGAAGCTTATGCTTTTATGGAAAAATGCCAGAATGCAGATTATGTAATTGGAAATTTAGAAAAGAAGGCTGCAAAGAAATCACCATCTGCTCCATTTACCACATCTACATTACAACAAGAAGCATCGCGAAAATTAGGTTTTTCTGTAAATCAGACTATGATGGTTGCCCAAAGACTTTATGAAGCAGGAAAGATAACTTATATGCGAACAGATAGTGTGAATTTATCACAAGATGCGCTTAATGCTGCAAATGATGAGATTACTAAGCTGTATGGAAAAGAGTATGCATCTCCTAGATCTTTTTCAAATAAATCAAAGGGAGCACAAGAAGCGCATGAGGCAATTAGACCTTCATACATTGAAAATAGAAAGATTGATGGTGATTCTTCTCATCAGAGGCTGTATGATTTGATTTGGAAAAGAACTGTTTCTTCTCAAATGGCAGATGCAAAGATAGATAGAACTATTGTTAAGATTAATCTTTCAAATTCTGATCAAGAGTTAGTTGCTAAGGGAGAAATAATAACTTTTGAAGGTTTTATGAAAGTTTATTTAGAGGGGAAAGATGATGAAGGTGATAGTGAAAAAGGTGTTCTACCAAAATTAGCTGTTAACGATATTTTGAGTCTATCAGAAGGTTTAGCTACTGAACAATTTGCTAGGTATCCTGCTAGATATACCGAAGCTAGTTTAGTAAAAAAGATGGAAGATTTGGGAATTGGTAGACCTTCTACATATGCTGCTACAATAACAACTGTTCAAAAGAGAGGTTATGTTGAGAAAGATTCAAGGGATGGTGTTGAAAGAGTTTCTCAGGTAGTTGAATTAAAAAATGGAACTTTAGAGCAAAAAGAAATTAAGATAATTTTTGGAGCTGAAAAGAATAAATTATTTCCAACCGATGTAGGAATAGTTGTTACAGATTTTTTACTTGATAATTTTAGTGATATAATGCAGTATAGTTTTACTGCTAGTGTTGAAGATGAATTTGATGAGATTGCTGCAGGGAAAAAGGCTTGGAATGATATGATTGCTTCATTTTATACTAAATTTCATAAACAAGTTGAACTTGTTTCTGAAACAGAAGGAAAGTCTCTTGGTCAAAGAAATCTAGGTGTAGATGAAAAAACAGGTAAAACATTATATGCTCGAATAGGACCTTTTGGCCCTATGATTCAACTTGGTGAAAAATCAGAAAATGAAGATGATCCAAAACCTAAATATGCATCCTTATTAAAGGGACAAACTATCCAAACCATTTCTTTTGAAGAAGCCATGAAGCTTTTTGATCTCCCTAGAACAGTTGGAACGTATAAAGACGATGAAATTGTTGCTGCTATTGGAAGATTTGGCCCTTATTTAAGGTATAAAGGGAAGTTTACATCTATTAAAAAAACAGATAATGAAGATCCTTTAACAATTTCTTTAGAAAGAGCTATTGAGTTAATTGAAATTAAGATTCAAGCTGATAAAGATAGAATGATTGCTAATTTTGATGGAGAACCACTTGTTCAGGTATTAAATGGAAGATATGGTATTTTTATACAGATAACTCCTCTAAAAGGAAAGAAAATTAATGTTAAAATCCCAAAAGATATTGATCCAAGAAAGTTATCTCGTCAAGAATGTTTAGATTTGATGGAAAATCAAAATAAAAAAACTTAAAAAGATTAGGTCGTGATTGATTTAAAGACTTTTTTTCTTCCTTTGAAAGAAGATCTCTATCAGAAAGATTATAATTGGCAATCTACTCAGTTAGGATCTTTTATTCAATCATATAATTTAAGCGAATTTCCTGAATATCAATTTTGTGAGATGGCTATTTTTAATATTAGAGAATTTGAAGGGTCAGAGAATTTTCCTACAGATAAAGAATGTAAAATAAGGAATTCTTTATATCATTTGCATTTTGAAAAAACCCCAAGAATATGTGATTTAGGTTTTTTTAAATTGTCAAAAAATAGAAAAGATTCATTTAAAAAAATAGAGATTGTATGTAAAGAGCTTATTAATAATGGTATTATTCCGTTAGTTCTAGGAGGAGGACATGATTTATCTTATGCTGTGTATAGATCATATTCAGCTTTACAGAAGAAAATTACACTAACAACAGTTGATAAGAAGTTTGATTTAGGTTTGAAGGGTGACAAAATATCAAATAGTTCTTTTTTTAGTAAAATTCTAGAGGCAAAACCAAATAGTTTGTTTCATTATTCCAATATTGGTTATCAATCCTTTTTTGTTTCCCCTCTAGCTGTTGAGATGTTAAATGACTTAAGTTTCGATACTTTAAGACTTGGAGATGTCAAATCTAACATTAAGGATATTGAGCCAATAATGCGTAATACTGATTTTTTAAGTTTTGACATATCTTCTGTCAAGTATTCTTATGCTAAAGCAAATATATATGCGAGTCCAAATGGTTTGTCAGGAATAGAGGCGTGTCAGGTTATGAGATATGCAGGCTTAAGTGATAAATTAAGTGCTATAGCTATTTGTGAGTATAATCAGCTTTTAGATAAGAATGGTCAGACGGCACAGCTTATCTCACAAATGATATGGTATTTCATTATGGGTTATAAATCTAGAAAGAATGAGTTAAACCCTAATATTAAGAATTGCATGAAATATACTGTCTCATTTGAAGATGGTAAGAATGAGATTATTTTTTATAAAAGTAATCTTAGTTCTAGATGGTGGATGGGTGTTCCGTATAAAAATCTAGATGATTCACAGTTAGACTGCTACTTTGTTGCCTGTTCTTATAGTGACTATGAACTAGCTAATAAGGGAGAAATTCCTTTAAGATGGATCAGAACATTTAATAAGTTAACTTAAATTTTGTGGTTTTTAAAAGCAATATATCTAACAAAAAATAGTTCTTTATATGTGTAGATTTATCTTTTTTACTAAAAATTGTTTACTTTAGCACAAAAATTTTAGCTGGTTAACTTTTTAATATAATATGAAACAAAAAATACTCCTATTATCATTTGCTTTATTTTTTTCTGAATTATCTGCACAGCAAGATGCTCAGTTTAGTCAAAATATGTTTAATAAACTTGCTAATAATCCAGGATATACTGGTAGTAATCAAGCTATTGAGGTAATAGGATTGTTTCGTTCACAGTGGTCTGGTTTTGAAGGAGCTCCAGCTACAACTAATATAAGTATTAATGCTCCTATTGAAAGAATATATGGTGGACTTGGTTTGAACGTGATAAATGAGGAGATAGGATCCTTTAAGAATACTTCTATAAATTTATCTTATGCATATCAAGCACAATTAGGAAATGGACAATTGGGTATTGGTTTATCTGCTGGTATGGTTCAAAGTGCATTAGATGGGACTCAGTTAAATCCATCCGAACCAGGAGATAATGTAATTCCCACCTCTGAAGTAACAGGGAGTGCTCTTGATATAGGAGCAGGATTGTATTTTAATACTCAGGATGTTTACTTTGGTCTTTCTACAGCTCATATAACAGAGCCAGCTATAGAAGTTACCGATGGAAGTATTATGCAGCTAACTCAGCACTATTTTTTAATAGCTGGATCATATCATGAACTAACTTCTAATTTATCTCTTAATCCATCAATATATTTAAAATCTGATGGGTCTAGTAGTCAGTTAGATATCAATACAAATATCCTTTATAATGACAAATTGTGGGGTGGTGTTAGTTATAGATTAGATGATGGTATAGTTGTTTTAGCTGGTTTAGAATTAATGAAAGATCTTAAGCTAGGTTTAGCTTATGATCTAGTGATGAGTCCAATAGATAAAAATAGTTTTGAAGTTATGTTAGGATATAACTTTAATATTCAGGTAGATACACAGCAAAAGAGGTACAAGAATCCTAGATTCTTATAAAATTTAGTTTAACCCACTGTCTTAGGATGGTGATAAATATAGATATTATGAAAAAAATAATTTTACTTAGTTCAATAGTTACCATTTTTATGTCATGTGGTAGTTCCGGAAACGGAGAATTAATAGGAGTACAACAGAGAGAAATTTGGAATCCTACTGATCCTTACGGAATGGTGTTTATTCCTCAAGGAAGTTATGTTATGGGGCCTTCAGATCAAGATGTTCCATTTGCTAATGTTTCAGCTGCAAAAAGGGTTTCAGTTGGTGCTTTTTATATGGATGAAACTGAAATTACCAATAATGAATATAGACAATTTACAAATTATGTAAGAGATTCTCTAGCGCATCTTATGTTGGGTGAGGCTGGTATTGAAGGTCATTTAATCGAGGAAGATGATTACGGTAATTTCTTAGATCCTGCTAGAATTAATTGGAAGACCAAAATTAGATGGGATGATCAAGAAATTAGAGAGATTCTTGAAGAGGAGATGTATCTTTCATCTAATGAGCGTTATAATTCAGTTAGAGAATTTGATACAAGAAAATATATATATGAATATCAGGTTTTAGATCTTCAAGATGCTTCAAATAAATCCAAAAGAGAAGGAGATGCTTCTGGTAAAAGAGATAGAAGTGAGTTTTTATCAACTGTTTCTATCCAAATCTATCCAGATACTTTATCATGGATGCATGATTACGCATATTCTTTTAATGAGCCTTATACTAATGATTATTATTCACACACAGCATATGATGATTATCCTGTAGTTGGTATAAGCTGGAAACAAGCAGTTGCTTTTACAAAATGGAGAACAGAACAAATGAATAATTTTTTAAGAGCAAATAATCAACAAGCTACTCCTGATTATCGTTTACCTACTGAGTCAGAATGGGAATATGCCTCTAGAGGAGGGCAAGATCTATCTCCATATCCATGGGGAGGTCCTTATACCAGAAATAACAAAGGATGTTTCTTAGCTAACTTCAAGCCTTTACGAGGTAATTATGTAGCTGACGGAGCACTTAAGACTGTTAAAGTTGCTTCTTATAATCCAAATGGTTATGGTTTGTATGATATGTCAGGAAATGTAGCTGAATGGACATCTAATGCATTTGATGAGTCTGCTTTTAGTTATGCCCATGATATGAATTCGGATTATCATTATAATGCTAAAGAAGATGATCATTCTGTATTAAAGAGGAAGGTGATTCGTGGAGGTTCTTGGAAAGATATTGCATATTTTATTCAGAATAGCACAAGAACATATGAATATCAAGACACCTCTAAATGTTACATTGGTTTTAGATGTGCAGTAGACTTCCTTGGTCGTGATAAGAAAGATTTTCAATAGGTAGGGTTTTTAAATTAACTAGAAATAAATTTTAAAAAAATAAGAAATGGGTTTTGTAGATAAATTAGAGAAGATTACAGAGGCAAAATGGTATAAAGTTATGATGCCAAAACTTTATGGTTGGGGAGCATCATTAGTTATTATTGGGGCTTTATTTAAGATTGAGCATTGGCCTTTTGCTGGTCTTTTCTTAACTATAGGTTTAGGAACAGAGGCAATTATATTCTTCTTTTCTGCCTTTGAGAAGACACATGTAGATTATGAGTGGGATTTAGTATATCCTGAACTTGCTCATATGAATGATGGTAAGAATAAAAGACCTGCACAAGCATTAGATGAAGCATTAGAGAGAGCTAAGATAGATAATGAATTAATAGAGAGTCTAAATGATGGACTTAGATCTTTTGGTGAATCGGCCAAGCAGCTTAATGAGACTATTACAGCTGCATCAGCAATTGCAGATTATAATAATCAAATTCAGGAGGGTGTTAAGAATATGAATGCGCTTAACTCTTTATATGAGCTGCAGCTTCAAACATCAAATCAACAGATGGAAGCAACATCTTTATTTTTACAGAATTTACAGGCATCTGTAGAGGATTCAAAGAAATTCCAACAACAGGTAGCGAATTTAGCTGAAAATTTAGAGTCATTAAATTCAGTATATTCAAATATGTTGAATGCAATGAATCCCAACAAATAATCTTTATTAAATAATAGAAGAAAAATAGATGGCTTCAGGCAAACTTTCACCAAGGCAGAAGATGATTAATATGATGTATTTAGTGTTAACAGCACTTCTTGCATTGAATGTGTCAAAAGAAGTTCTAAACTCCTTTTTTGAGGTTAATACTGGAGTTGTAAGAACTACAACAAATTTTGCTAATAAAAATATTGAGACATATAATGATTTCACAGCTGCTGCTGAATTGAATCCTGTAAAGGCTGGTCCGTTTAGAGATCAAGCACTAGCTGTAAAACAAGAAGCAGATG
>JAAZYM010000070.1 GCA_014239655.1 Flavobacteriales bacterium
TCTTTCTGTAATTCTTGTAGAGGCTACCTCATCAATAATTTCTTCAATGGTTGAGGCTTCAGATTCAGCAACTCCAGTACATGTCATATCTCCAATTGTTCTGCATCTTATAGTTTTTTCTTCCCATTTCTCATTTTCTTTCAGTTCAATAAACTCACATTTAGCTAAAAGCACACCATCTTTATTGATAACTTCTCTTTTATGAGCAAAATAGAGTGATGGTAGCTCTATTTTTTCGTAAAGTATATATTGCCATACATCCATTTCTGTCCAGTTAGAAATAGGGAAGATTCTAAAGTGTTCTCCTGGTCTTTTTCTTCCATTAAAAAGAGTCCATATTTCTGGTCGTTGGTTTTTTGGATCCCATTGCCCAAATTCATCTCTATGCGAAAAAAATCTTTCTTTAGCTCTTGCTTTTTCTTCATCTCGTCTTGCTCCACCCATAGCACAATCATATTTCCCATCTTCCAATCCTTCTAAGAGAGTTACGGTTTGCAATCCATTTCTTGAAGGATTCACCCCTGTTTCTTCAACCGCCGTTCCTCTATCAATAGAATCCTGAACATACTTTACAATAAGTTTTTCTCTAGTTTCTTGCATTAATTTATCTCTAAATTCTATGGTTTCAGGAAAGTTATGTCCTGTATCTACATGCATTAGTGGAAACGGAATTTTTCCTGGATAAAAAGCTTTTCTTGCCAAATGAAACATAATAATAGAGTCTTTTCCACCAGAAAATAACATTATAGGTTTTTCAAATTGAGCTGCTACTTCTCGTAAAACAAAGATAGCTTCTGATTCTAATTATTTTAGATGTGTTAAATTATAGGAGTGCATCTAGTTATATTGGATTTTTGGTAGAATAGCCTCTAATAAATAATCAACAGACTTATTAATACTAGTTTTATTTGTATTAATATTTATAAATGAAGGATCGGGTGTTTCAAATACAGATGAAATTCCAGTAAAATTATCTATTTCTCCCATTCGTGCTTTTTTATATAATCCTTTAGTATCTCTTTTTTCGCAAGTTTCTAAGTTGGCATTAATATAGACACCTATAAAATTTTTATCCCCGATAATCTCTTTAGCCTTATTACGTATTGAGTTTGTAGGACTTACAAAACAATTAATAGTGATTATTCCGCAATCAATAAATAGTTTAGAAACTTCAGATATTCGTCTAATATTTTCTAATCTATCATTATCAGAAAACGAAAGATTATTACTGATTCCGACTCTAATATTATCTCCATCTAATACTTGAACAAAGTAACCCATCTTAAATATTTTTTTTTCAAGTTCAAGGGCTATTGTTGTTTTTCCAGAGCCAGATAATCCTGTTAACCAAATGACTTTTGCTTTTTGATTTAGTTTTTTTTCTTTATCCTTTTTAGATACAATGCTATTGAAAACCGGGAAAATATTATTGCTATCAATCATAATTAATGCAAATAACGTAAAATTTACTAAATTAAAAAGATTGATAAACTGAATATTTCACTAGATTTGTATAGATTGAAAATAATGTCTGAGAATCAATTAAATATATCTAAGTATTTTGACTCAACTTTTCTAAAGACCTCAGTTGAGTTAGGAATCTCAAATAAAGAGCTTGAGTCATTATTAGTTAGTTTTATTAATGAAGCTATTGAGTATGATTTTAAGTGTGTTATGATTAGACCAAACTTTATTTCATTAGCTAAGAAAATCAAAGAAGAAAGAAGATCTAAGATTAATATTGGAACAGTGATTGATTTTCCTTTAGGAGACTCCTCAACAAATCATAAGCTTAAAGAAGCTAAAGATGCTTTTAAAAAAGGAGCTAAAGAATTAGATTTTGTTTGTGATTATAATTTATTTAAGACAGGTAATTACGATGTATTTGATGAGACAATTTATAAATGCAGCAGTTTTGCAATTAAGAACAAGTTAATTGTTAAATGGATTATAGAGACAGGAGCACTTTCCAGAGAAGAGATAAGATTAATTTCCAAAAGAATTTATGATATAGTAATTAAAAATTTCTCAAATAATATATCAAAAGTTTTTATTAAAACATCTACTGGGTATTACGGAGGGTTTGGCGCAACTATTGCTGATCTTAAAGCTATAAAGTCAGTTGTAGGCGATATGCCTATAAAAGCATCAGGAGGTATTTCTGATTCTAGTATTTGCAAAGAAATGATTGATCTTGGAGTTATTCGTGTAGGCACTTCAAAGGCATTAAGTATTTATAAAGAGTTTAATCAATGAATACTAAATATTTATTGTTAACTGCTATTAATGCTGCTATAAAAGCTGGACATGAAATCATGAAGGTTTATGAGTCAGATTTTGATGTGGAGAATAAGGAGGATAATACTCCACTAACAATTGCAGATAAAAAATCAAATGTTATTATTGAAGAGGCATTGAAAGAATCAAATATTCCATATCTCAGTGAGGAAGGCAAGAACATTTTATATCAAACACGAAAAGAATGGGAGTATCTTTGGATAGTTGATCCTTTAGATGGCACTAAGGAATTTATTAAACGAAATGGTGAATTCACGGTTAATATTGCTTTAATAAAAGAAAAAAAACCAATCATGGGTGTTATTTATGTTCCATGTACTAAAGAACTTTATTTTTCTTTAGAGGGACTTGGTTCGTATAAAATAGAAATAGATGATTATGTAAAAGATCTTGATAATCTAATTAATCTTTCAGTAAAGCTTCCTGTCCATTGTGAAAGATCAGAATATGTGGTTGTTGGTTCTAGATCTCATATGACAAAAGAAACAAAAGAGTATTTTAATCTAATGCGGATGGAGAAGCAAGAAATCAGGGTTCTAGCAATAGGATCTTCCTTAAAGATATGTATGGTTGCTGAGGGAAGAGCAGATTCATATCCAAGATATGCTCCAACAATGGAATGGGATACTGCTGCTGGACATGCAATAGCTAATATGGCTGGATTTAAAATTTTAGAGTATAATTCCTCTGAAGAGATAATTTATAATAAAGAAAGTTTATTAAATCCATGGTTCTTAGTTGTAAACAACAGATAAATTATGATCAGTAATTTTAATAAAACTCAAGAAAGAATTAAAAAGGATTTTAATGATAAAGATTTTCTTGAGCTTTTTAGTAAAGGGGGGATAGCCTTACTATATAGGATTGGAGGACAAGTATTAGGCTTTCTTTTAACATTTGTTATTGCCTACTTTTTTGGAGCTAATGGCTTGGGAGATTATGTATTAGCAATTGTTGTTTTAAAGGTATTCACTTTAATATCAAAGCTAGGTCTTGATACAGCATCTATAAAATATATTGCTTCGTTTTCTACTGATGGGAGTTATCGGAATATTCTTGATTTTAGAAAAAAATCGCTGTTATTAATTTTGCTGATGTCAATAATTTGTTCTTTTTTGATGTATTATGGAGCAGATTATATTGCTAATTTTATTGGGGCTAATACATTTCATATAAGAATAACATCTTTCTTTATTCTTCCAATGTCGATTTTTATTTTTCATTATCAGAATATGAGAGGCTTAAAAGAGATTGGCGGATATTCTTTTTTCTTTTGGATGTCTCAAGCTTTATTCACTTTAATATCAATCCTAGTCTTAACGACATTTACTAGGGCTGCTAGTGTTCCTTTATATGCATATTTGATTAGCCTTATAATTGTTTCTGTAATGTCGGTTGTGTGTTTTACCTATTTTTTACGAAGAAAGTCTAAAACTTATAATAATGATGGATCAGAAACAAACAATGTAGATATTAAAGAGATACTAAAAGTCTCATTACCATTAATGTTAGCGCAGGCTGTACATTTTATAATGTCTTGGACTGACAAGCTTATGCTAGGTATACTTGATAGTCCTGATGTTATTTCTGGTATTTCAACTAATTCTGCACAGATTGGCGTATATCATACAGCATTCAAATTATCAATGTTTGCAACAATCGGGCTTATGGCAATTAAAAGTATTGCGTCTCCAAAGTTTGCCGAATTGTTTAAAAAGGAAGATCTTGATTCGCTAAAGAAAGTAACCCAGCAATCAACAAAATTAATTTTTTGGACAACTCTTCCGCTAGTAATTATTTTTATTTCATTTTCTGAATATATTATGGGTTTGTTCGGAGAAGAATTTACAGTGGGTGTATTTGCATTTATTATATTATCAATAGGGCGCGTTATTGTTTCCTTCTCAGGGGCAGCAGGTAATCTTTTACAGATGTGTGGCAGGCAAGTTATCTTTATGAATGTGGCAGTAATTGGATCTGTCATTAATATTATATTAAATTTTACTTTGATACCTATTTATGGAATTAATGGATCAGCTATTGCAACAATGGTAAGCTTAGTGTCATTCAATTTATTGTTAGTTTATTTTGTAAAAAAGGAGTTTGGATTTTACACCTTCTATATTCCATTTCAGAAACGTAATTAATTTATGACTAAACCTAATTTATTAATTATTGGCGCAGCAAAGAGTGGAACTACTTCTTTGCATAATTATCTAAATCAACATCCTGATATTTTTATGTCAGCACATAAAGAGCCTCATTTTTTAATTAATAATGATATAGGTGTTAATAGGATACCGAATGGCATCTATGATTATGATGAGTATATAGATTTATTTAAAGAAAAACAAGATTATAAATACCGGGGAGAATCTAGCACAATGTATCTCCAGTTTCCAGATTTTACTATTAAGAACATTAAAAAATATCTTGATAATATCAAGATTATTATAATGTTAAGAAATCCAGTAGAAAGAGCATTTTCAGGCTATCAGCATGTTAAAAGATATAATCGTATGGAAAGGTTAGATTTTAATCAGGCTATTGATGAATGTGAAAGCAGGTACAGGAATAATCTTAATATGACACCAGCTAGTAGGTATATTAATATTGGTTTATATTACAATATGGTAAGAAAATTTCAGTTAAATTTTGATAAAGAGATACATGTGATTATCTATGATGATTTTATTAATGACACAAAAAAAGAGTTGTCAAAGGTTTTTGATTTTCTTGATGTCGATAGTGTATCAATAGATGTGGATAAGAAATATATGGTAGGAGGCTGGCAATGGAAAAGTGGTTTTCTGAAGAGCCTATTAATTAAAAAAACATTTCTCAATCATTTTATAAGATTAGTTTTTCCATTTAAGAGATTGAGAAGATTCATAAGAGAAAAAATTATTACCTTACTTTCTACTGAAGTTAAAAAAATGGATGATAGAACTAGAGTGAAATTACAAAATTTATATACTGGAGACATTAGTAAATTATCCAATCTGCTTGATAGGGATTTAAATTTCTGGATCAAATGATTGCCCCAAATTTTATGGTTCTGGGAGCTTCAAAATCTGCAACTACTACCTTATATGATGTTTTAAAGAAACATGATGATATTTATACTCCTTCATTTAAAGAGCCTCATTTTTTTAATATTGATGAGAATTATAATAAAGGTTTAGAATGGTATCAGAAGACATACTATAAGAATGTTGGAAAAAAGAAGTTGATATTTGACTTTACACCGACATATCTATATTCATCTTCTTGTGCAAAGAGGATTTTTGATAGCCTTGGTTCAGAAGTAAAATTTATTATTATTTTAAGGAATCCTGTAGATAGAGCCTATTCACAATATTTACATTCCAGACGTGATGGTCATGAGAGTAGTGATTTTATGAGTTCGATTAATAATGAATCTGCCAGAATAGACGCTGCAAGAAAGAATAACGATATTCTATCTGAATTTAGATATTCATATATCTCGCAAGGGCTTTATTATAATATGTTACGATCTTATTTAGAATATTTTAAATTAGATAATTTCTTAATTATTAATTTTGAGGAAGAGATTGTAGGTGATATTGAAAAGACAGTTAAAAATCTTTCTAATTTTTTAGATACTGATTTATCGACACTTAATTTTGATATTCATAGTAATAAAAGCGGGAAATCAAGATTTTCGCTTATACAAAAGATCCTTAAAGAGGGTGGTTTTTGGAGAAAAGCTATTAAATTTTTCACTCCTCAATTATTGAGGCAGATTATACGTAATAGGATTAAGAATTTTAATAAAATTGATTTTTCTTATAACATCCTTGAAAAAGATTTGAGGAAAAAGATATATAAAGAATACTTTTTGCAAGATGTATTGATGTTAGAAGAATTAGTTAATAAAAAAATGAATTGGGATATAAAATGATTTATACCTTAAGAGAAAAATACACAGATAACCTTTTAGTTTTATTGTTAGTTTTTACTGCTGGCGGTTTATTATTTGTGTTTAATAGGAATTTGATGTATTATTTCTTTTTGAGTACATTATTAATTACTCTCTTGGTTAATTCGTTTCAATTAAAAAGACAATTATTGAATGCGTCTATTTTTACAACTACTTCGGTATTATTACTTTTTTTTATTAATTACTTTTTTGCAGTTAATGAGCAATCTATTGATAAGTATCTTTATTATTTAACAGTGATAATGAGTTCTGTTTTGTTTTATGTACATTTTAAAAACAACAGAAGCAATCAGATCTTTTTATTGCGTTTAAATTCTATTTTGAAGTTAATTTTTTTACATTCCTTACTAAATTTCATAGCGTATTTTTTTGTTAACGAGCAGCTCTTTGATATAAGTTCTGATTATTATAGTTGTAAAACATATAACTATATTTTTTATTATGCATCTGATGAGATTAATCTATCAGTTATGAATTTATTTGGAATTGAGTTTTGCAGAAATCAAGGCTTGTTTTGGGAGCCTGGGGTATTGCAGGTGTTTTTGAATTTGTTCTTTTTTCTTGAGGCTTTTATATATAAAAGAAACAGGTGGCTTTTATTAATTGGGTTTGTAATTCTTGGAACATATTCAACAACTGGAATTATAATATTAATTGGACAACTTGTTTATTTGTTTATTCAGAGGTTTAATGAAAACAAATTATTTATACCAATTATTTTCTTATCATTTATACCAATATATTTAGTTTTTTCTATAAACATTGAAGAAAAGTTCAAGGGAAATAGAATTTTTTCTTTCCAAAAAAGGTTGTTTGATTTTACCCAGCCTATTTTTATTGCTGCAGCAAATCCTTTAACTGGTGTAGGGCTTGATTTAGATCAATTTCAAAAATTGAGATATGAATTTTATATTGATGACGAAAGTTTAGCATTAATAAATGAAACCTTAGGAGTTTCATTAAAGGCAGCTGGGACTAGTGCAGGAAGTGCAAATTCATTAACATTTCTATTAGCAGCAATGGGTTTTCCAACCGCTATTTTATTTGTTTTCATGTTTTTAAGACAAAAGATAATTAATGATCATAAATTATTGTTCTTTTTTATAGTTTTTGTTTCTGTTATGTCTGAACCAATATTTTTGAGGCCATTCTTTTTTATTTATATAATTTCTGGGTTTTATGCCTTCTTTCTTAAATTTACATCAAATAGAACTAATTTATCATGAAAAATATATTAATAACTGGAGGAGCAGGCTTCATTGGTTTTGAACTTACTAAACGTTTAATTAGTGAAGGCTTTACTATTACTATATTAGATAATCTTTCTAAGAAGATCCATCCAAACAGGAAGAAATATGATTCGCTTAGAGATATTACTAATTTTATTATAGGTGATATTACTAATAGGGCTGATTGGGAAGAAGCGATTAAGAGTCAAGATGTTATAATACATTTAGCATCTGAAACAGGAACTGGCCAGTCAATGTATGATATATATAATTATACCAATATTAATGTAGCCTCTACAGCCCTTATGCTAGATGTTTTAACAAATACAGAGAACAATGTAAAGAAAATTATTTTATCCTCTTCAAGAGCTGTTTATGGAGAGGGAAAATATAAATGTCCTGAGCATGGATTCTCCTACCCTGATCCTAGAAGTATAGGTAATTTAGGTGCAAAAAAATATAATTTTCTATGCGAATTGTGTAAAAAAGAGTTGGCTCCTGTAGCAACAGATGAGGATGCTATGATTAGTCCAAATTCTGTTTATGCTCTTACTAAGTATAATCAAGAACAGATGTTGCAGTTAATAGGAAAAAGTCTTGATGTTAATACAGTTATATTGAGATATCAGAATGTTTTTGGCCCTGGCCAATCACTTTCTAATCCGTATACTGGTATTCTATCGATTTTTTCGACTAGAATTTTAAATGGCAATAATATTGATATATATGAGGATGGACTTGCATCAAGAGATTTCATATATATTGATGATGTTGTAGAAGCAACAACTAAGGCTTTAATGGATAATCAAGTAAGAGATCAGGTCTTTAACGTTGGCACGGGACAGTCACTAAGTGTCTTATCTGTTGCTCAACAGTTAAGAGAATTATATGATTCAGATATCGAAATAAATATCACTAATAAGGTTAGATTAGGAGATATTAGACACAATTTTGCTGATATATCAAAAATAAATTCAGCACTTAATTTTTCGCATAAGTATACATTTAAGGCTGGTCTAGAAAAATTTATAGAATGGGTAAAAAATCAAGATTTGCAAGAGGATAGTTATATAGAGTCATTAAATGAATTACAAGAAAAAGGGCTGTTTATCTAATGAGATTTTTTCTTATAGTTATATTGGTTTTTTTTGTTTCTCTAACAAATGCTCAGCAATTTTTTAATAAAAATATTTTTGGGTTTGCTACTTCTAATACGTTTACTTTTTTTAATGTAGACGATACTGTTTTTCAAGAAAAAATTGGCCAGATTTCTCCTAGAGTATTAAGATTTCCTGGTGGAGCTGTAGGTAATTTTTATCATTTTAATGAACCAGCATATGGTTTGAAGCTAAATGAGATTGATTCTTTAATTTCTGGTAAATTTCCAAAAAGAGCAAGAGGTCTTATTAATTTTGCTAGAAAGAAAGGGCATAGAGATAATTATATATATGATTTTATGAAGCTTGCCAAGTCAACTGGCGCTAGCGCAGTTTTAGTTGCTAATGTCTTGACTGAAGATATTGATGATATTATAAATATGATTAATACGATTCAAGAGAATGATATTGATATTATTGGAGTTGAATTAGGTAGTGAATTATCTAATAAGAGTTATTATGATAATGGATATACCATAGAAAGCTATATAGCTAGAGCTGAATATATATCCCAACAAATTAAGAGTGACTTCCCAAAATTAAAGACAGCTGTAGTAGCCGCACCAATTCTTAAAGATAAGAAACACAGACATTATTTATGGAATAAGAAATTATCTGTTTTAGATTTCTATGATGCAATCATTGTACATTCCTATGCAAAGGTTGTAAAAGGAAAAGATCAGTATGGACAGATGATAGAGGAAAAGTATGAAGGAAATTTTTCAGTTGCATTTGAAAAATATAAAAAGCGTGTTCATGAATATTTTAACACTACTTATCCTAGAGAGATTGCTAATTATAATTTGATTTATAATAACACGCCAATATGGATTACAGAATGGAATCTGCAGTACTCTAAAAAAACAGGGAATACACATTTACAAGGTTTATTTGTAGCAAATTATTTTTTAGAACTTATTTCAAATCCAGACTTCAAAACTATAGAGCTTACTACTTTTCATAATTTAGCAGGAAGAGATTTTGGGGGGTCTATTTTTCAGATGAAAGATAATAGATCATTAACACAATCTACATTTTATCCAATACACTTGATAAGTAGTTTTTTTATTGAGGGTAGGTATAAAGTTATAAATGAGATAGATGATGGAGTATATAAATATTCACTAATAAACAATAATAACGAAGTAGTTAGTAAGTGTTGGATAAACTGGTCAGATAGAGAGTACACACCTAATTTAACTGAAAATGATTTTAGTGTAAAATCAGAATGCTTTTCATCTAAGTTATTTAGTCTTAATAGTGAAGATAATGCAATTCAATATAGAGAAGGTAATTATTACCCTTCTAGTAAACTTATTCTTAAACCATATAGTATTACTTTAGTAAAGTAGAATGAAGGATACAAAATATATATTTATAGTAGGATCAAGTAGAAGTGGAACTACAATGATGTCTAGAGTGTTAAATGAAAATAAATCAATTTTTAGTTTTCAAGAACTCCACTTTTTTAGTCAATTTTATTCTAATAGGAAGAGTAATAGATTAGACTATAGATTGTCATTAGAAATGCTTTTAGTATTGTTTAACAGACAAGAGAATGGCGTTTTTACTAATAATACTAATAAGAAATTTAATACTATAGCTTCTTCATTAATTTCAGAGAAGTTTGATTATAGTTATTTCGAGATCTTTAGGATATTTATAGATTATATTATAAAAGAGAATGGTAAAAACATTGCATGTTTACAGACTCCAAATAATCTTTTTTATATAAAGGATATATTAAAAGAGTATCCAAATTCGACGGTAATAAATATGGTTCGTGATAATAGAGATGTTTTATTGTCGCAGAAGCATAAATGGAAAAGAAAGTTTTTGGGAGCTCAAGGGATTCCTTTGTTTGAGAGCTTTAGATCGATGTTTAATTATCATCCTATAACTACCTCGTTAGTATGGAATTCTTCATTAAGTGTTACTGAAAGATTTATTAATAATCAGCGATTTAAAGTAATTAGGTTTGAAGATTTTATTTCATTACCAATTGAAAATTGCAAAGATATATGTAGTTTTTTATCTGTGGATTTTTATGATAAGATGTTATTGGTTCCTAACATCGGTTCCTCTACAAAGAAAGATGAAAACAACTTATTAATTGATTCAACTAAAATTTATAAATGGAAGAATGGAGGTTTAAATAAAGCAGAATTGTTTCTCGCTCAATATTTGTCTAGATATTTTATGCAGAAATATCAATACGAAAAAATGAATTTTATATTTCCTCCTATAAGTCTATTGTTTTATTTTATTACTTTTCCAATTAAGTCTTTTTTTGCATTTTGTTTTAACCTGGGAAGAATATCAAGTGTTATTGATATAATAAAACCAAATAAGAAAGAATGAAAGTTGATTTTTTTATAGTAGGCGCACCAAAGTCAGGGACTACATCCTTATATCATTATCTTAATCAACATAGTGATATTAATATGAGTATAGTTAAAGAGCCTAATTATTTTTCTGCTGAAGAATTAAAGAGACAGGATTTATATTATAAGGCAAAGATAATTTCAGTAATAGATGAATACAATAATCTTTTTGAAAGAAAAAAAAATAATCAATTATTAGGAGAGGCAAGTGTTTCATATTTATTTTATTCAGATGTTGCTGGTAAAATAAAATCATATAATCCAGATGCAAAAATTATTATACTATTAAGAAACCCTGTCGAGAGAGCATATTCACATTATAATATGGATAGAAGATTAGGTTATGTCAAAGAAGATCTTTCAAAAATCATTAATGATTCTTCAGTAAAGAACCATTCGTTATATTATCAACAATATATTCAGTTAGGTCAATATTATACTCAGGTTAAAAATTATATTGATGTTTTTGGGAGGGATAATGTATGTGTTATGTTGTATGATCATCTGAAAGAGAATAATAAAAAACTTACTAATAAAGTTATAAGCTTTCTTAAGTTAAAAGAATATGATGGTATTGATTACAATATTCCTTATAATAGCTCTAAAAATTCAGATTTTAAGATTGTCAACTTTTTATATACATTAAGTTTTTTAAGAAAATTAATATTAATGATATTTCCTATTTCTTTATTAGATTATCTTGAAAGTAAGTTTTTTAAAAATGAGAAAATGGTTATGCCTCAGGATTTAGAGAGTCAGTTGTATGATTTATATTCTGATGAGGTTTTACTATTAGAAAAAATGTTGAATATAGATCTTTCATTATGGAAAAGGTAGGTGTTGTTACCGTAACATATAACTCAGAAGATGTATTTCATGCATTTCTTCTCGATGTGGTATCACAAAGACATACTAATTTCATCTTATATGTTATTGATAATGCTTCTAATGACTCTACTCTTGAGATTTTATCCAGGTTTAAAGATATAAGGATTAAGTTAATTAAGAATACAAGTAATAAAGGTGTTGCTGCAGCAAATAATCAAGGTGTTAAAGAGGCTATAAAAGATAATTGTAGTCAGATACTTTTATTAAATAATGATATAGAGTTTTCCGAGAGTTTATTTGATGATTTGTTGTTAGAGCAAAAGCAAAAACAATGCAGTATCGTTGTTCCAAAAATCATGTATTTTGATAAGAAAAATGTTATTTGGTATGCAGGTGGTAGTTTTAATAAGAACAGAGGGTATCTTCCATCTCATAGAGGTTTTAATGAGATAGATTCTGGTCAGTTTGACCAACCAATACAAGTTGATTATGCATCAACGTGTTGTCTCTTATTAAAGCAAGAAGTTTTTGATGATATTGGTTATATGGATGAAAAGTTTTTTGTTTATTTTGACGATACAGATTTCCTGTTTAGGGTTTTACAGAATGGAAAACACAAACTATGGTTTTGCCCACAAGTAGCTATCTTCCATAAAGTTGGAAGCCTATCTAAGTCTTTTGTGAAGAATCAAAAAAAACATTTATTCCGGGGAGACTTTTTTTTAAAACAGAATGTCAAAAACCATATATATTTTCTTAGGAAAGTAGGTGGGTTTTATTCGTATTTATTTTGTGTTTATTTATTGTTTCGTAATAATATGAGATTCTTGTTTAGCTCTAGAATCAAGAAAAATCCCTCAACATGGTATTTAATCAATAGATCTTATTTTCAGGGATGGAGGTTATAGTTTTTTTCCAATTACTAGAGAGTCATTAAAAAGTTCTTTTACAATAATTAGATTAATAGAGTCATTTGTATGTATTGGATCTGTAAAGCAGGATTTACAATCTGTAATTGAATTAGGGAAGTCATAATCAATTACAACACCAATCTCTTTAATTATATTTTTATATTCAGCTTCAGCTTCAGTTAGCTGGAAATCTATTACTCTTTTTCTGTATTCTTTGTGGTGTGGTACATTTAATAATGTGAGTTTTATATTATTTTCTAAACAGTATTTATTTACTTTTTTAAGTCTTATTATTAAATCTTCAGGGTATTTATATCTTGAATATTGATTTTTTGCCACTGTATTAATATTGAACTTCCACCATGTCTCTTTATCTTGAAAGCTTTTCCCTTTTAGCGCTCTTTTTAACATAATATTTCTAGAAATATTAGGGATATTAGATCCTGTAAATTTATGTAAGAGGGCTTTAAATGTAATTTCTAAGATATTGCCGTTAAAAATATATAGTAGAGGATTCTTTATCATTTTTTCAATTTCATCAACTCTATTAGCATATGCATACTCATTATAAAGGTTGAAGTTGATTCCAAGGATAACATTTTCTAATTCTGTGTAATTAGTAGATATCCAGAAAAGATCAATAATTTCATTGAGTTTTGCTGCATTAGAATGTAAAATAAAATAGTTGTCTCCAGTTATTTGTTTTATCTCTTTTATTGGTAGTCTTTTGATTCTTGAGTCTCCAATAATAATATTGGGAGTGGGATTGTTTTTAAAATATATTGTGTTGTATAATAATGAATTAAATTTTCTTGCAGTTTTATGTTCAGTTTCTTGATCTAAAATATTATTTTCCGAGAAATAATTAAAAGGATCAATAAGACCTAGTAGTAATATCCATAGAAATAAAGGGATGGAAAAAACCATGCATTTAATTAGTAGCCTTTTAAGATCTTTTAATATCATTAGAATTGAAAGTATATAAAATTATTAATAGTTGAGTGAGGAGCAAGAAATAAGATACCATAGATCATGAGATAATATATGGACCACCTCAACCATGTTGGTTTTGATTGTAGTTTTTTCCAAACATCATCTGATCTTTCATATAGACTATATGCTATTAATACAGATATTAAAACACCACATTTGATCAGATCATTAAAATATATACCAATTCCTCTAAATTGCATTCCCATATTATTATAATCATGTAAATCAATTAGTATGTTGTTAATTACATATATTGCATCATTGATATTGTTTGCTCTAAAGAAAATCCAGGCAAATACAACTAAGATAAATGTTATTGATACATCTAAGATTTTGTTAAGATGAGGGTTGTACTCTTCTATTTTCTTAGAAAGCTTTTGTTTGGGAGCATGTAATATGAGTGCTATAATTAAATATCCACCATGAAGTGCTCCCCATATAATGAAAGTCCAGTTTGCTCCATGCCATAGTCCACTAAGTAAGAATGTTATTAGGATATTATAATACCATTTCCATTTCACCACCCTATTTCCACCAACAGGTATGTAAACATAATCTCTAAACCAAGTAGATAATGTTATATGCCATCTTTGCCAGAATTCTCTGATGGATTTTGAAAAATAAGGTCTTTGAAAATTTTCTCTTAATTCAAACCCCATAACTCGAGCAGTTCCAATAGCAATGTCAGAGTATCCTGAAAAGTCGCAATAGATTTGGAAAGTGAAAAAGACGGTTGCTACAACTAATGTTATTCCAGAATAATTATCTAAATTATTATATACCCCATCAACTAAAATGGCAAGGTTATCAGCAATAACAATTTTTTTAAAGAAACCCCAAAGCATTTTTTGTAAGCCTGATTTGATCCGGTCATAAGAGAATTCGTGTTTTTGAAAGAATTGAGGTAGTAAATGATTTGATCTTTCAATTGGTCCTGCCACAAGTTGAGGAAAGAATGAAACGTATACTGCAAAAACTCCTAAGTGTTTCTGGGCAGTAGTTTTTTCATTATACACATCGATAGTATAGCTTAGAGTTTGGAATGTATAGAAAGAAATACCAACAGGAAGAAGTACATTGAAAAAAGGTATCTCATAAAAAATATTATACTGATTGAATAAAAACTGAATGTTTTCACTAAAGAAGTTAAAGTATTTGAAGCCAAATAGGATACCTAGGTTACTTACTAGACTAATAAGTAGCCATTTTTTTCTGTCTTTCTTTTGAGGTATTTTACTCATTTTATTTGAACACAAATAATCAATTAATGTGGAGATTATTATAAGGATGATGTAATCAATTTTCCAGCACATGTAAAAATAATAGCTGGCAATAAGTAAAAGAATCCATCTCTTTTTATGAGGTATAATAAAATAGATTGCAATTACAATTGGAAAAAAAACAAGAAATTGTAGAGAGTTAAATAGCATGTTTTAAGATCAAGAGTTCAATTACTTAGATTTTTATCTCTATATCAACACAAATATACAAATACATAATAAGGATTTATATTCAGTATTTATGTGTACGTTCATTATAATATATATTGTAAAAAGATACTATATTTATGATCTTTTAAATCATGAAGATAAAAGTTGCTATAATTGATCATCTTGGAGCCCATGGGAGTTCTCATCATTTTTATCTTTTTGGACAGGCAAAGGGGTTGATAGAGAATAGTGTGGATGTAAGTTTATATACTAATTCATCAACAAATAATCCTGAAATTCAGGACCTAGCTTTTCATCAATTTTATCAGAATATTTTTAATAGTAATAATAAACTAACAGCTTTAATAAGGTATTTGTTTGGTTCAATCAAATCGCATTTTCATGCTCGTCTAAATTCATGTAACATTTTTCATTATCATCTGTTTGGTTCTAGTTTACTTGTATTATTTAATATGTTTTTGGCTAAGTTGTTGTTTGCAAAAATTGTTGTTACTATTCATGATGTGAGAAGTTTTTCTGATAATAATGAATCATCTTTATATACTCGATTGATTTATTCTTTAACAGACTCTATTTTTACACATAATAGATTTAGCAGAAAAGAAATTGTAAAATATCACAAGTCATTTGCTAAGAAAACAACTATTATTCCACATGGGAACTATTTGCCATTTATAGAAAATCAGGAAGATCAGAAAGAATCTAGATTAAGATTAGGTATTGGTTTAGATAAAAAAGTTTTATTGTTTTTTGGAATGATTAAAAAAGTTAAAAGTTTAGATCTTTTACTTTGTGCTATGCCTGAGATAATTAAAAGAAACCCGAATACGACATTATTAATTGCTGGAAAGCCTTGGAAAGATGACTTCACATATTATCAGGATATAATAGACAGATTAAAGATACATAATAATTGTGTGCTTAATATTAAGTTTATTTCTAATCAGGATGTAAAACATTATTATTGTGCTTCTAATATTGTTATATTACCATATAAAGAAATTTATCAAAGTGGTGTACTTATGATGAGTATGTGTTTTGGTAAGCCAGTAGTTGTCTCTGATCTAGATTCTTTTAAAGAAATTGTTGATGATCAAGAGACTGCTTTCTTTTTTAAGAGTGGTGATGTTAATTCTTTATCTAATGTAGTTAACAAGGTATTAGAAAACCACAATTTATCAGAAAAAGTTAGAACACAGGGCTTTGAGTTAGTTAAAACTAAATATAGTTGGATGGAAATTGGTAGACAAACTCGCGATGCTTATTATAAAATCAATTATTTTTACAAAAAATAAATTATGCAAGAAAGTGTCATTAAGATTATTAATCAGTCAGCTGATAATTTTTATAATATTTCACGAGATAAGGATTTAATCGTTCAAATAACAAATGTGATTGAAGTAATAGATAATGCATTTAATAATGATAATAAGTTACTTTTATGTGGAAACGGTGGGAGTGCTGCTGATGCTCAGCACATAGCATCAGAATTGAGTGGGCGGTTTCTTAAAGAGAGAAAGCCATTGTTTGCAGAAGCATTACATGTTAACACATCATTTGTTACAGCAGTTGCAAATGATTATGGATTTGAACACACTTATTCAAGGATGATTGAAGCAGCAGGTAGAGATGGAGATGTGTTGATTGCATTATCTACCTCTGGAAAATCTTCAAATGTTTTAAATGCAATACAGAAAGCAAATAAGATAGGAATGGTTACTGTTGGATTAACTGGAATGGATGGAGATTCGATGACAGATATCTGTCATCATAACATTGCCGTTCCAATAAACGATACAGCTAGAATCCAGGAGGCACATATTTTAATAGGTCATATTATTTGTCAGCTATTGGAGGAAAAATTGTTTGATTAATATTATGTATGATACTCTTTTTTTAGATAGAGATGGGGTTATTAATCATAAATTAGAGGGTAGATATGTGACAAATTTTAATGATTTTACCTTTATTACTAAGTCAGATTTTGCAATTAAGGAGTTAAGTAAGATATTTCGTAGGATTTTAATAGTTACTAATCAACAAGGTATAGGTAAAGGTATTATGACTGTTCAGGATTTAGAGCAACTACATATTTATATGGAGAATGAGTTATCCTGTAAAAATAAATATATCGATAAGATATATTTTTGTCCGCATTTAGAAACTTCTAATTGTGACTGTAGAAAACCTAGACTTGGAATGTTTAGGAAGGCGCAGCTAGATTTTCCTAAAATTAATATAGATAGATCATTTTTGGTAGGAGATTCAGATTCAGATATTTTAGCTGGCAAAGGTTTTGGATTAGAGACTGTAAAGGTAAGCGCTAGTTTTACATTATATGATTGGTTAATAGAATTATCGAAATAATGAATAGGCCGTATTATAGCATTAGCATATTTTTATTTAAGTTATTTCTTATATGTATATCGCTTCTGTTTTCTAAAGATACATATGGGCAGTATACAAATATTCCGTTGGGATATGATTTTAATCGATTTATTGATAGACAAGTGAGTCAAGACCTTAATCATTCGTCATTTAGACCTCTAATATCCAATACTATTAATTTAGATGTTGATTCGATTTTAGAGTCTGGTATTACTGCAGACATTAATCTTTTTAATAAAAGACTGTTTAATAAACATCTAATTTTAATTGAAGGGAAAGGACACAAGATATCTGGATCTCTTTTGTCAAATTTATCATTAGGTTATGAAAAAGAAGAGTCGCAGCAAACCTTCACAAATACTAGGGGATTTGTAATTAATGGCTTGATAGGGAGTAAGGTTTCGTTCCACACTTCTTTTGTTGAAAATCAATCTGTTTTCCCTAATTATATAGATTCCTTAATTAGGACATCAATTCATGATTATGTTATACCAGGACAAGGTCGCGGAAGGACGTATAATAATAATGGGTTTGATTATGCGATGTCATCAGGATTCGTATCTATAGAGGCATCTAATGCCTTTACATTACAATTTGGTCATGGGAAACATTTTATAGGTAATGGTTATCGATCATTATTATTATCAGATAATACATTTAATTATCCTTTCTTAAGATTACAGACAAATTTTGGCAATTTTGAATATACAAATTTGTATGCTGAATTTCAGGACATGAAGAGTTATCTATCACCTGAAAATGATTATGATTATATGGGTTATTCCAAGAAATATATGTCTGCTCATTATCTATCATATAATGTAAATAATAATCTGACCCTTGGAATTTATGAATCTATTATTTGGAAAGCAAATCATGCTTTAGGAGCAAATGGTTTTGATATTAATTATTTGAATCCTATCATTTTTTTCAGGCCAGTTGAATATTCAATTAATTCGCCAGACAATGCAATTCTTGGATTAAATGTTAAGTATAATATATCTGAAAGATCAAATGTCTATGGTCAATTAGTTTTAGATGAGTTTACTCTAAAAGAGATGAGATCGGATAATGGTTATTGGGCAAATAAGTATGGATATCAGATTGGTTATAAATATTTTGACTTATTTAATATTCCAAATCTTTTTTTAAATCTAGAAAGAAATTATGTGCGTCCGTATACATATTCTCATTGGAATTCTGCAAGCTATGGTCATTATAATGAAGAACTTGCCCATCCTTTAGGAGCAAATTTTACAGAGAATATCTTCCTGCTTCATTATCGAAAGAATCGATTTTCAGTGTTTCTAAAATATCTAGACATTATTTATGGTGCTGATTATTTAGGTGACTCCATATCTTATGGAAATAATATTTATGCTGATTATAATGATCGATATTCTGATTTTGGGGTTCAGATGTACGATGGAAACAGAACAGAGGTGGATTATACTCAAATCAATGTAGGCTATATACTTAATCCTACTACAAATTTTAAGATAGATTTTTCCTTAGTTAACAGAAAACAGGAAAGAGACACTGGTTCATATAAGACTTTATTTTATTCAGTTTCCTTAAAGTCTGATCTCTTTAATCATTATTATGATTATTAATTATTATGAGTATTTATATCCTAAATATTGAAACTTCAACGAAGGCCTGTTCAGTAGCTATACATAATGATGGTAAGCTGCTAAATTGTAAAGAGAGTGTAACAGAAGAGTTTTCTCATTCTGAGAAATTATTATTATTTATTTCAGATGTTATGAATGAATCTAGAATTAGTTTTTCTCAGTTAAATGCAGTAGCAGTTAGTATGGGGCCAGGCTCATACACTGGTTTGAGGATAGGGGTTTCAACAGCTAAGGGGCTTTGTTATGCATTAGATATACCTTTAATCTCTGTCTCTACTCTTCAGGCGATGGCTTATGGGATGTTAAGTGTGTCAAAAGCTGATCTTTTTTGTCCAATGATTGATGCAAGAAGAATGGAGGTGTATTCTGCATTTTTTGATTCAGATAATATAATGGTTAGGGAAGTACAAGCCGATATTGTTGATGGTTCTTCTTATGATGTTGAGTTGAGAAAGAAAGTTATTTTCTTTGGAGATGGTTCAGATAAATTAAAGGATGTTATAAAACATAAAAACGCAATATTTCAATCAGATTTTTATCCAAGTGCAGAATTTATTGGAGTATTATCATATAATAAATTTGTAGAGTCTAATTTTGAAGATGTTGCTTATTTTGAGCCGTATTATTTAAAAGATTTTGTTGCTGGAAAGAAAAGTTAACGTCTTTTAGTAGTTCTTTTTTTTGTACTAAATCTACTTTTAAATGAATCATCACTTTTTGTGATAGATGATCTAGTTCTTCTTTTTGAACTATTAGCTGAATTGCTTTTAGTTTCTTTCTTTCTTCTATAATTTGGCCGTTCTGATGATGATTTTCTATCTGATCTACTTGATGCGCTTGGTGCTTTTGATTTTTCTACTGAAACTCTTTCGCCATTCCATTCTGTTCCTTTAAAACTGCTTAAAATATTTCCTTCAAATTCACTATCAACTTCAAAGAAAGAGAAGTTCTTGAAAATATCTATTTTCCCAACTGGAATATTACGTTTTTTAGTGAATTCATTAATCATTCCAATTAAATTTTGAGCTTGCATACCTTTTTGCTTGCCCAGATTTATAAAAAACCTAGTAAAACCTTCTTCGGCATGATTAGTGCTATTTGACCTGTTATTGCTTTTGTTTTCTTTTCTTCTTGATTTTGAATCTTCTCGAGAACTCCTCTTATCTCTATTAGATTTATTACTCGAATTTACATTTAGGTTACCTGCATTTTTATAAAAGGATAAGAATCTATTAAATTCAGTAGAGATAAAATGTTTTAATAATTCATCTTTATCTAAGTGTTCTAGTTTTTCGTTAATTGCAGGAAGATATTTTTCAATCTGTTTACTAACTTTAGTATTAACTATTTTATCAACTAGGTTGTGAAGTTGTATTTCACATATTTGTTCTCCATCTGGCACTTGTTTTAGGGCAAGTTTCTGTTTTAACATACGTTCAATAGATTGTAATTTTCTTCTTTCTCTACTGTGGGCGATAATGATTGAAATTCCTTTATTACCAGCCCTTCCAGTTCTTCCCGATCGGTGTATATAAATTTCATTATCATCTGGAAGGTTGTAATTTATGACATGTGATAACTCGTTAATATCTATTCCTCTTGCTGCAACATCAGTTGCTACTAATAGTTGAATTCTTTTATCTCTGAAACGTTTCATTACATGATCTCTTTGCGCTTGTGATAATTCACCATGTAATGCATCTGCATTATAACCATCCTGCATTAATTTATCTGCAATATTTTTTGTTTCCCTTCTAGTTCTACAGAAAACAATACCGTATATTTTTGTATTAATATCACAAATTCTTCTTAATGCGTTATACTTATCTCTAGCATTAACCATATAATAATGGTGTTCAACATCTTTAGCCCCTTCATTTCTACTAGCAACCTCGATTGTTTTTGGGCTAAACATATAGTTTTTTGTGATTCTCATTACTTCTTTTGGCATGGTAGCGGAAAAAAGTAATGTTTGTTTTTCTTCTGGAGTCTCGGCTAGGATAATATCTAGATCATCTTTAAACCCCATGTTAAGCATCTCATCTGCCTCATCAAGAACGACTGTTTCAATCTCTTTTAGTTTTAGTTTTTTTCTTTTAATAAGATCAATTACTCTTCCTGGGGTACCAACAATAATTTGAGAACCTGAGTTTAATTCTCTAATTTGTGTTTGAATATTTGCCCCACCATAGACTGGAGTTACTTTTAGATCTTTAGTATACTTTGCATATGAGTTAATGTCTTTAGCTATTTGCAAACACAGTTCTCTTGTTGGGCATAAAATGATGGATTGTGGAATTTTACTCTTTATTTTGATTTTTTCAATTATAGGTAATCCAAATGCAGCAGTTTTTCCGGTACCTGTTTGAGCAAGAGCGATAAGGTCATTATCTTCTTTTAAAAGATAAGGTATGGATTCTTTTTGGATAGGAGTTGCTTCAATGAATCCTAAATCTTTAATTGCTTTTTGAAGATTCTTGTTAAGATTTATTTCAGAAAACAGCATTTATTTTTTTTTGCAAAAGTACACTTTTTTATGTGTGATAGAAGAGATATTTTCTTTATTAGAGAAATACTTTTTTTTAGATAAAAATAATCTTTAAATATATTTTTCATTTATTACTTTTGCGATTAAATTTTAATAAATGAAAAGATATATTTTCTCTGATAGACATATTGGGCCAAGGGAATCAGACATTAATAGTTTATTGGAATCTATTGGAGTTAATTCAGTAGAAGAATTAATTGCTCAGACTGTTCCCTCGCATATAAGATTATCGTCAAAATTAGATTTACCTAAGTCATTGTCAGAAGATAGATTTATTGAGCACATGAAATCTATAGGCTCTAAGAATAAAACTTATCGTTCATATATTGGCATGGGATATTATAATACTGTATTGCCTGGTGTTATTCAGAGAAATATATTAGAGAATCCTGGTTGGTATACTTCTTATACTCCATATCAAGCAGAGATATCTCAAGGAAGACTTGAAGCATTATTGAATTTTCAGACTATGATTAGTGATTTAACAGCCATGGATTTGGCAAATGCTTCTCTCTTAGATGAAGGGACTGCGGCAGCAGAAGCTATGATTATGTTATATAATTCCAGAACGCGTCAACAAAAAAAACAAAACATCAATAAGTTTTTTGTTTCAGAGTTGTGTTACCCTCAAACTATTGATATCTTAAAAACTAGATCAGAGCCTTTAGGTATTGAGCTTGTAATTGGTGACCATTCTACTTGTGATATTAATGATTCATTTTTTTCAGTTTTACTTCAGTATCCTGCTAAATATGGGGAGGTTCTTAATTATCAAGAGCTTACAGATAAGTTAAAAGAATATGAAATTACCACTATTGTTGCAGCAGATTTATTGAGTTTAACAATCTTAAAGCCACCAGGGGAATGGGGAGCTGATGTTGTTGTTGGGACTACACAAAGATTTGGCATTCCACTTGCTTATGGAGGTCCGCATGCAGCTTATTTTGCAACACTGGATAAGTATAAGAGAAGTATTCCTGGAAGGATAATTGGAGTTAGTGAAGATATAGATGGTAATATGGCACTTCGGATGGCACTTCAAACTCGTGAACAGCATATCAAAAGAGAGAAAGCCACCTCCAACATTTGTACAGCTCAGGCTTTATTAGCTACTATGGCTGGAATGTATGGTGTTTATCATGGTCCAGATGGTATTAAAGCGATAGCTTCTAGTATACATTGTTATGCCTTAATTCTTACTGAAGGATTAAAGCAACTTGGATATCATCAAAGAAATGATATGTTCTTTGATACACTAAAGATTAATTTAGGCAATGTAGATTTGGAGAAAATACTTCTAAATTCTGCTGAAAGAAAAATTAATTTTAACCTTATTGATGAAAAGACAGTATCTATAAGTATTGATGAGAAAGATGATTTACAATCAATTGAAGATATTTTAAAAGTATTTGCTTTGTCCTCAGGGCATTCTGATTCTGATAATTTAATTAATGAAGTATTTGATTTAGAAATAGATTCTCTTAATATAGATCATAATCTACTTAGGAAATCTAAATTTATGCAGCATGATATTTTTAATAAGTATCATTCAGAGACAGAGATGATGCGTTATATTAAGTCTTTAGAGAATAAAGATTTCTCATTAAATAGTTCAATGATTCCTTTAGGGTCATGCACTATGAAGCTAAATGCAGCTTCAGAGCTTTTTCCATTGAGTTGGTCAGAATTTAATAATATTCATCCATTTGTTCCAGTAGATCAGGCGGAGGGTTATCATATTCTATTTAAAGAATTAGAAGAAATGTTATGTGAGATTACTGGATTTTCTGCAATGAGTTTACAACCAAATTCTGGAGCTCAAGGAGAGTATGCAGGTCTGATGGTAATAAGAGCATATCATAAGAGCAGGGGGGATGATCATAGAAATATTTGCTTAATACCTTCATCAGCTCATGGGACAAACCCAGCATCTGCAGTAATGGCTGGTATGGAGGTTATTGTAACTCCTTGCGATGATAATGGTAATATTGATGTAGATGTTTTAAGAGAAAAAGCTATTGAATATAAAGATAATCTTGCGGCATTCATGATTACTTATCCATCTACACATGGTGTGTTTGAAGAAAAGGTATTAGAAATAAATTCTATTATTCATGATAATGGAGGACAAGTTTATATGGATGGTGCTAATATGAATGCACAGGTTGGATTGACAAATCCAGCAATTATTGGCGCTGATGTTTGTCATTTAAACTTACATAAAACTTTTGCTATTCCACATGGAGGAGGAGGTCCTGGTGTAGGTCCTATAGGAGTTGCTAAGCATCTTAAATCTTTCTTGCCAAATAATTCAGTTATTTCTATGGGTGGTAAATTTGGTATGCCTATATCATCCTCTCCATGGGGCAGTGCTTTAGTCTTAACAGTTTCATATGCTTACATTAGGATGTTGGGTTATGAAGGGCTAAAAAGATCTACACAGATTGCTATTCTTAATGCTAACTATATTAAGGAGCGTTTGTCTAAATATTATGATATCCTTTATACTGGCGATCAAAATAGAGTTGGTCATGAGATGATAATTGATTTTAGATCATTTAAACAATATGGGATTGAGGTGTCGGATATTGCAAAAAGACTTATGGATTATAGTTTTCATGCACCAACTGTCTCATTTCCGGTTGCTAACACTTTGATGATTGAACCAACAGAGAGTGAGAATTTAGAAGAATTAGATAGATTTTGTGATGCTCTAATTAGTATTAAAAGTGAGATAAATCAAATCATTAATAGTGATGTAGATCCGATTAATAATGTTTTGAAAAATGCACCGCATACAATGAATCTTACCCTTAATGATCATTGGTACTTTCCATATTCAAGGGCAGAGGCAGTTTTCCCTCTTCCATACTTAAAGACAAAGAAATCTTGGCCAAGTGTGAGGAGAATTAATGATGCCTATGGAGATAGAAATTTAATCTGTTCTTGCCCACCTCTTTCTAACTATTAATAACATTTGATATAGAATTAGTAGCTAGAAACCTATCTAGAAATATATTTTTAAATTATATTTGTAGACTATTATTAAAAAAACATAAAATATGAAAAGAATCTTACTTTCTCTACTTGCAATATTTACTATTAATTTAGCTGTTGCACAGCAAAAAGCTCCATTGACTAATTATAAGATGGACGCAAAATCAAATATTAATACTCAAGTAAATCACAACTCATCATCTGTTACACCACCAGCTCCTATATGGTCAGATGATTGTTCTGACCCTACAACATGGACTTTTACAAATACAAGTTTACCACCATTAGATTGGAATTGGTCAAACAATCCAGATATTCAATCACAATGTGTTACAAACTTACCTGCGGGATTACAAACGTTTAATAGCACGACAGCTAGTAATGGGTTTATGATTATAAATTCTGATGCAATACCAGGAAATCTTGATCAAAATGGAACTCCTACTGTTTGCGAATTCACAAATACACAACCTATTGATCTGTCTGGTTATGCGAATGTTCAGTTAACATTTCAACATAGTTTTAGATGGTGGAATGATTCCAGAGGAGTAAGAGTTTCAGGAGATAATGGGACTACATGGACTGAGTATCAAATTTCAGATGCTACTACCTATTTTACTCCCAATCAAGATTCAGATAATCCTCATATTAGTACATATAATATTACAACAGAAGCCGCTGGTCAATCACAGGTTTTAGTTCAATTTTATTATGATGATCATGATTATTGGGGATGGTATTGGACAGTAGATGATGTTTCAATAGAGGAGGTTCCTGATAACGGATTAGGATGTACAGATGAAACATTTGGTGGTTGGTGGGTTGGATACCAAACAACAGGTGATATAGGAATTGATTATACTTTGTATCCAATGGCTCAAGCAACAGCGATGCCTTATAGAATGGAGGGGGTTGTTAAAAATACTGGAGTAATGACTCAAACTAATGTGACTCTTCATGTTGATGTTGAGGAGCCTAATGGAAATATATCTTCTTTTACATCTTCTCCATCAAGTTTATTAGGGGCGCCAAATAATGAGAATGATACAACTGGAACAACAGTTAATTTTTCTCCAGGTAGTATGGGTGTGCATGATTTTACGTTTTGGGCAACATCCGATTCATTCCCAACAACAGATACGATGATAATGAGTTCTATTGTTACAGATACTGTTTATGGGGTTGATTATGATTGGGATGGAACTGGCTCAAATATGGCTGGAAGTTATTACTGTGGAAGAGCATGTGGTGGACAGGTTTTGGCTAATGTTTTTGATATTTATGAAAACACTAGTCTAACTTCAATATCTTTTCATGTTGGATCATCTTCTGTTGCTGGAGCACAATTAGCAGTTGAGGTTTATGAACAGAATGGACAAATATATTTAGATGAATCAGATGTTTATACTCTTCAGCCTCAAGATATAGGCTCATGGGTTACAGTTCCTTTAGTATCTCCATATCCGTTATTTGCTGGAACAACATATATGGCAGCAGTTCGTGGAACTCAACATCCAACAGATACATCTTTAGTTAGTTCAACTAGTAATATAAACACATCAAGTTATATCCAAGATAATGGATGTGATATTGGCTCGCAAGGTTTTGGTTATTGGTACAGTGCTTCAAGTGCATTAGCAATTAGAATGAATTTTGGCTATATAAGTTCAGTTGAGGATGATATTAAAACTGGATTTAGTGTATATCCAAATCCATCAACAGGTTTTATTACTATTGATAATCAGAATAATGATAACTATAATTTTGTTGTTAGAAATATTCTTGGTCAAATTGCTTATACTGGGCTTTCTAATAATATGTCTAAAAGTAGTATTGATTTATCAGATCTTGACGGGGGAGTTTATACTATTGAATTCGATAGTAAAGAATCTTCTTATACTAAGAAATTAATCATAGAATAATATTTTAAAATTAGGTTTATTGAAAAAGCACAGCATTTGCTGTGCTTTTTTAGTTTATGAGTTTAATTTATAATGAAATTAGATTTTGTAGATTTGTAAAAAAAAACTATGAGAAAGATTTATACAATTTTATGTTTAGTGTTAATGGCCCAATTATCTTTTGGTCAAGTTAGTGCTGAGCATGTTTTAACTTCAAAAAACAATAAAGAACATACTTCTGCTGTAAAGGTGCCTAAATCAGTTACTCCTTTTTGGTCTGAAGATTTTTCTAACGGAATTCCAGCTACTTGGACAAACTCTACTGTTCCTTGGGAGTACAGAGGACCTACAACAACACCTAATGTTACTATTGGTTCTAGAGGAGCATATGCTTCTGCCCAAGCACCTATTCAATCTCCAACAGCACAAAATGGATTTATGATTTTTGATTCTGATTATTATGATAATTATGGTGTTGCAGGTGGTTTTGGAACAGGCCCATATCCATCTAACCCGAGTGGACATGTAGGAACCTTAACTACAGAATCAATAGACTTATCAAGCTATTCTGCTGTTTCTTTAGTTTTTAATAGTTATTATAGAGAATATACTGGTATTGCTAAGGTTGCGTTTAGTATTGATGGTGGAGTAACTTTTATTGATGAAATGGAGGTCCATCCAGATATTGATGTTAATGATGCTACAACTGAAGATTATCAAGTAATGATAAATCTTCCAAGTAATATAGCAGGACAGCCAAGTGTACATATTCAATTCTTCTATGATGGAACAGTTTTATATAATAACTATTACGGATATTACTTCTGGATGATTGATGATATACAATTAATTGAGACACCAGCTAATTTAATTGTTTGTCAGGATGAGATGTTTGGTGGTTGGTGGCTAGGTTATCAGCTAACAGGTGATTTAGGCTGTAATTATACATTTAATCCGATGGATCAAGCATTGGGTAATCCATATAGATTAGAGGGGGTTGTTAGAAATCTTGGGGCAAATTCTCAGAATAATGTAATGCTACATGGGGAAGTTGCTGATGAATTTGGAAATGTATTATTTTCAGATGCATCTAATCCAATAACATTGAATACTGCAAGTACAGATACTTTAGCTACACCAAATTTTTATACACCAACTAATATGGGACTTCATAATGTGAGTGTTTGGGCAAGTTCAGATTCATTCCCAACTACAGACACCGCTGTAATGTCAACCATAGTTACTGATTCAGTTTATGGGATTGATTATGATTGGAATACGGATGGTAGTGGTTTAGGATCTAGCGCATGGAGAATAGGTAGATCTTGTGGTGGTCAGGTTGCAACAACAGCATATGATATTTATGCTGATGATGATGTAACATCAATCTCTTTTCATGTAGGTTCAGAGTCTGTAGCAGGTGCTCAGATGACTGTTGAATTGTATGAGGGATTTGGTACCAATAGTATATATTTAGCTGAATCTGATCCTTATCAATTGACAAATGCAGATATTGGTGCTTGGGTTACGATTCCATTATTAAGTCCATATCCTGTTTTTAAGGGAACCTCATATATGGCTGCAGTTAGAGGATTTGCTCATCCTACAGATACATTCACACTTACAGTAGCTGTAAATACAGCCTCTTCAAGTTATATTCAGGACAATGGATGTGATATCGGCTCAGGAGGATTTGGAGCGTGGTATACTGCGACAGATAAGATGGCTATAAGAATGAATTTTGGTGCTCTCCCATCAAATATTGAAGACAGTGAAGGAAATATTGATCTTAATATCTATCCTAATCCAACTAATGGTTTATTTGTTATCTCAACTCAAGATAAAAATCCATGTATGGTAAGTATTACAAATGTACTTGGACAAGAAGTTATTTCATTAAATCATGATGGAACAGGTCCATTGACTATTAATCTAGATGATTATGAGAGTGGAGTATATACAGTCAAATTATTATATAAAGATAAGATTTTAACTAAGTCAATTGTTTTAGAATAGATTAGCTTAAATTATTAAAAAAAAGCTCTGTTTAATGACAGGGCTTTTTTTTATATTTGTGAAAATCAAAAAAATATGAAAAAATTTTATCTAATTATTATTCTAATTACATATTCATTTATTTCTTTTAGTCAATCAGAATTAATGAATAATTATTTAGATTTTCCTGAAACTAATATTGCTAATGATGTAGCTGTTAATCCAAATAATAATTCATCATCATTAACTCCAATTTGGTCAGAAGACTTTTCTGGGGGCTTTCCAGTACTTTGGTCAACAAACTCCACAAATATGAGTGGAGCTTTTGCTACATGTCCATGGGTATGGACAACTGATGGAACATGGGGGTATTGGAATGGAAATAATGGAGCATCACCATCAAATGGTATAACTTCTACTTCAGCTGCAGATGGGTATCTTATTTGTGATACTGATTCTGCAAATCATTATGCTAATGGTCAGCCTTCTGGATCTACATATCAATATATAGAATCACTTGTTACAACTAATGCTATTGATTTGTCTGCATATCCTGCAGTAAGTCTTGAGTTTGAGCATCTATTTAGATATAATAATTTAGGTAATGGTAGCTTTACACCTCCAACAGTATATGTTAGTTCAGATTCTGTTAATTGGACTCCATATCTTGTAAATAGTGGTATAGCTAATAACACACAATCTTCAAATCCAGAATATACAAGTATAAACATTTCTAACGTGGCTGGTAACCAGTCTACAGTATATATAAGATTTTGTTGGGTTGCTAGATGTTACTATTGGATGATAGATGACATTAAGATTGTAGAGACAGATCCTAATAGATTAGAAATATCTGATCATACTTATGGTGGTTGGTGGTTAGGCTATCAAGCAACTGGTGATATTGGGATTGATTACACATTTAATCCTATGAATCAGGCTAATCAAAATCCATACAGAATGGAGGCTGTTGTTAAAAATAATGGAGCAACCTCCCAGGCTAACACAAAATTACACACTTCTGTTTCTGATGCTTTAGGAAATGTAATAACAACTGCATCATCAAACCCTATTACTTCAATGGTGAATGGATATGATACTTTAGCTACAAACACTAATTTTTCTCCAACTTCATATGGATATCATGATATAAGTTTTTGGGCTAGTTCAGATTCTTTTCCATCTACAGACACATTAATTAGGGGAACTGTTGTTACAGATACTGTTTATGGTGTTGATTATGATTGGAATACTGATGGAGCAAATGCTGGAAGTGGTTATTTTCTTGGAAGATCATGTGGTGGTCAGGTCCTTGCAAATGCATTTGATATTTATGAAAATACTACACTAACATCTATATCTTTTCATGTGAATGACAAATCATGTGTAGGTGCTGAATTAAATATTGAATTGTATGAGACAAATGGTCAGATTTGGCTGGAAGAATCAGATCCACATATCCTTACTGCATCGGACATTAATTCTTGGGTAACTATACCTTTATTAACCCCTTATCCTTTATTTGCAGGGACATCCTATATGGCAGCAGTTAGAGGTAGGCAACATCCGTTAGACACATCCTTAATTAGTAGTACTACAAATCCAAATACTTCTAGATACTTACAGGACAACTGTGGTAGTGGTACTTGGTATACTATCTCAAAAGCTTTATTAATAAGAATGAATTTTGGAACAATTAATGCAATTAATGATCAAAATTACAAATTGAATTTTAATATTTTTCCTAATCCAAATGACGGTAAATTTATCATAGAGAATTTGCATAATGAGTTATATGATGTAGTAATTCACAATGTATTTGGTCAACAGGTTTATCATGATAATAATATTAAAGACTTGAAAAATGAAATTAATTTATCACAATTTAGTTCAGGTATTTATATCTTAAAGATTAGCGATAAAATTTCGGCTTTTACTCAAAAGCTTGTTGTTGAATAAGAAAAGTTAATAGGAGAAGTTTAATAATAAAGGCAGCTATTTGCTGCTTTTATTATTTTTAAAGATAACGTAAAGTAAAAGCAGTAAGATTATCATTATTATTTCCCAATAAAAAACATAAGTAGGAATACCTAGAACCTTATCTAAATCTTCTATAATAAGTGGATTATTTACTTGTGGTGGTTCTGAGACGTATAAGTAATTTGAACCAAGCAAAGCATTAATAGGAATGATTATTAGCAGTAAAAGATTAATAGCTCCAAAGACTTTTAGCCATGATTTTTTACCTAGGTTCATTCTCATTCTGTATCTCATAACTAATGGAATAGCTATAATGGCAGCATGTTTAAAATAAAACATTATATAAAAAAAATAGTATTCATTATATAAAGTTATTTGTGGAGTTAAGAGAGATAGTAATCCGCCAATGATTCCTGCATAAAACAAAAACTCAAATAGGAATTGATTCTTCTTTATAAAAGCAATTACACAACATATTAGCGCAGAAACACTACATAGATGAATAGGTAGATTGCTTTTAAGTGTCCATGATCCATTAGTAGCTAATATAATATGATCTGCAAGAGTCATTACAAGAACTAATAAGCAGCTTGCTTTCATGAAAAGTGTTAGATCTTTGTCTTTTGTCTTTGAAGCAGATAAAAAATAGAGAAGCATAATAGATATTGTTATTGTCATATTTCTTATCCATTCTTTCGAAAGAAAATCAATAATTAATGTAATATCCATGTCTTTAAGATCTTATATGTTAAATCAAAGGTATATTATTTAATTGTTATTATTATGCAAGGCATAGTAAGGGTTTATTATTGTGGACCTCTCGGTCCTAATTTCGAGCTTTTTTAGAAACATATTGTGTAAGTTTGTATCATGAGAAGAATAGCAATTACAACTGGAATTTCTTTATTAATAATGGCAATAGTTGCAGGTTTTTCTTTTGGTTATGTGTACCCAGAATTCAACCAAATAGATCAATCTGAATTTACATATGACAATATGCTTAACAATAAAGAATTGTATAAGAATATGCTTTTGGGTATTCTAATAATTTTAATTTTAGACTTATTAGTTTCATACACTCTATTTAGATATTTTGAGAAAGACAATAGGAGATTATCATTGGTCTCTGCAATAATTAGAATTATATATACTATAATATTCGCAATAGCTACACTATATTTAGTGAGAAACCTAACTGATTTTGAGGTTACAAATCAAAGCATAGTTGCAAACTTCCAAAATTTTGAATTTGCTTGGAATGTTGGGTTAATGATTTTTGGATTACATATTATATTGATTGGTTTCTTAATGAAGTTGCATAATAGAATTCCTAAGTTCTTGTATTATTTAACATTAATAGGAGGAATATCATACGTGTTGGTTCATTTACTAAAGTTAAATTCCCCTTCCCAGTTTGTTGCAAATTTAGAAATGGTTTTAGCACTGCCAATGGCTTTTGGAGAAATAGGATTAGCAATATGGTTATTGGTGAAAGGAGGTAAAGATATTTAAATGAGAAAACCCACTCATTTGAGTGGGTTTCTTTTTGGTGGTACCTCCAGGAATCGAACCAGGGACACATGGATTTTCAGTCCATTGCTCTACCAACTGAGCTAAGGTACCAACAAGGGGTGCAAATTTAATAGAATTTTTAATATTAAGAAATAAAACTACAACTCATATCATGCAGTCTGTTTTTTGTAATTTTGATGAAAAATATTTTCTTGAAACTAATTATAGATATAGGCAATACTAGAATTAAACTTGCTTTATTTAATAAGAAAGAAATTGTTAGGCATAATGTAGTGTCGGATCTTAGTAAAGAAAGTATTGATAATTTCTGTAAAGGGGATATTATTACATCCTCGATTGTTTCAACGGTTCGCTCCTTATCTAATCAAGAGAATGATTTTATAAATTCTCTAAAATGTATACTACTTAATAAAGAAACAGCATTACCTATCAAATCTTCTTATAAATCCTATATTGGTAGTGATAGAATTTCTGCAGTAATTGGGGCTAGTTACTTATTTCCAGATAAGGATATTTGGGTTTTTGATGCAGGAACATGTTTGACTATTGATTTTATTGATAAAGAGAAGAAATATCACGGAGGTAGGATAACATTAGGTTTAAAGATGCGTTATACAGCTTTAAATGATTATACCTCAGAATTACCTCTTTTATCTATAAAAGATTCAAGTAGTTTTAAGGGAGATGATACAGAGAGCTCAATAATCTCTGGAGTACAACAAGGAATAATATCAGAAGTACGTGCATTGATATCTGATTATAAGCAAGAGAATAATGATTTTGTTGTTGTATTTACAGGAGGTGATCTCTCATTCTTTGAAAAAGAATTAAAAAGTGGCATATTTGCAGACCCATTTTTGGTATTAAGAGGGTTAAATGAAATTTTAGATTATAATGATAAAACTATTTAAAAATAACATACTAATTTTATTGTTGGTTTTTAGTAATGTTATCTTAGCTCAGGAAAGCACTAGTTCTCCTTATTCTAGATTTGGACTGGGAGATTTAACAACACAATTTTCATCAGTTTTTAATTCTTTAGGTGGTGGTGGTTATGCAATGTATAATGATAAAATAATAAATCCTTATAGCCCTGCAACATATACAGCATTCCAGCCTAATTCATTTCTTTTTTCTACTGGAATCAATCATAATATGATAGATATTAATTCATTAAATGAGAGTCAATTGGTTAATAACACCTCTTTAAGCCATATAGTCTTTGCTTGTCCTTTAAATAAAAGAATTGGTGCAAGTGCTGGTTTAATACCTTTTAGTAGTATTGGTTATACATTAGAGAGTCGTAATGATGATTATAATGCAGATATGTATTATTATGGAGATGGTGGAATTAGTAAAGTGTATTTAGGAGGAGCTCTTAAAGCACATAATAATATCTCAGTTGGTGTAAATGCATCTTATCTTTTTGGTGGATTAAATAGAAGAAAGAAGCTGGAGTTTGATGATGAGACAATTTTTAATTCACGTGCAAATTCATTAATTAATCTAAAGGGGTTTTACTATGAATTGAGTGTTTTGTATTCAAAAGATCTACAAGGTTCAGACTCTAGAATAACTTTAGTAGCAAATACTTCAAATAATACAGAAATCAGTGCTAAAAGATCAGATCTTGTTGAAACATTTTAGTATTCAGGTGTTTATGAGGTTGTTAAAGATACTTTTGTGAATGCAGTTGAAAGAGGAGATATGATATTACCTAAATACACGAGTTTAGGACTGACATATTCTAAGGATAAATGGCTCTTTGTATGTGATTATTCTATTCAAAATTGGAGTGATTATGAATTATTCGGAGAGACAGACTCCTTGAAGAATAGCACAAGGATTTCATCTGGATTAGAGTATACTCCAGACCCAAATTCTGTAACACAATTTTATAAGAAGTGTCATTATAGATTAGGTGCCTCATTTTTCACAACTCCACTACAAATAAACAACATACAACTTGAAGACAAGAGTATTAGTTTTGGTGTTGGTATCCCTATGAGGAAGAATAAATCAACATATGATTTTTCAGTTGTTATAGGACAAAGAGGGACAAATTCAAATAATTTACTTAAAGAACAATATATAAAGTTTGGCTTAAGTATGTCATTTGAGGGAATATGGTTTGTTAAACAAAAATATAATTAAAAAGATGAGGAAGACTTTTTTAATATCTTTAGTTCTATTACTAACTACAGATATAAAAGCCCAGGGAAAATGGGGAGGTGATAGTATAAATTGCATTACTAATTTATCATTATATAGAGAATATTATAAACAGAAAAATTATGCTGATGCATTATCGCCTTGGAGATGGGCATATTTAAATTGCCCTAGATCAAGTGGTAATATTTATAAGAATGGTCCTGTTATTATAAAAGCAAGGATGAAGCTTGATAAAGAAAAAAATCAAGAATATGTTGATACATTAATGCAGATTTATGACAACAGAATACAGTATTTTGGTAAAGAAGGTTTTGTGCTTGGATTAAAAGGAGCTGATTTATTAAGATATGATAAAGATAGCTATTCAGAAGCCTATCAGATTCTAAAGAAGTCTTTTGAGATAGAGCAAAGTAATAGTTCGGCAGGTGCGATATCTTCATATTTCAAGTCAGCAACAATAATGGAGAAGAATGGTAAGCTAAATAAAGAGGATCTCTTAGAGTTGTATGCAACATTATCAGATGTAATAGATTATAATCTGGCTAATAATCCTAAAAAGAATAAATATTATACACAAACCTCATTAAATGTAGAATCTTTATTTACCCCATATGCAGACTGTGAAGCCCTTATTGGTATTTATTCTAAAAAATTTAGTAAATCTCCTGATGACATTGCGCTTTTAAAAAGAATTTTGAAGATGCTAGATAATAAAGAGTGTACTGAAGATAACCTTTTTCACCAGGTTTCTTCCAAGCTTTATGAGTTAGAGCCATCAGCCCTATCTGCCAGTAAGATGGGTAAAATGAGTATTTCTAGAAAAGAATATAGTCAGGCTATTAATTATTGTAAAGAATCTATTGATTTAGAACAAGACAATGAAATAAAAGCTAAATATTTTTTAGGTTTAGCAGATGCATATAGAAATTCCGGATCATTTTCAAATGCCCGTAATGCTGTTTATGAAGCGCTGAATTTAAAAGAAAATTGGGGTGAGGCATATATGAATCTTGGTAATATATATGTTGCTGGAGCAAAATCATGTGGGAATGAATTTGAACAAAAGACAGTATATTGGATTGCGGTAGATATGTTTAATAAGGCTTTAAGAGATGAGAATGTAGAAACAAGAGCTCGTAAAAGCATAAATACATATTCAAAGTATTTCCCTTCGACAGAAGTGTGTTTTTTTAATAATGTTGAGAAGAATTCAAGTTATAAGATAGAATGTTGGATAAATAAGGCAACTCTTGTTAGAACAAGTGATTAATTATGCGATGGATTCTATTTATGATGATTGTTTCGTGTTTCTCATGTAAAAATGATCCTTTACTAGTAAATGAATTTTTTGGTGAAGATGAAATTCCTGTTGAAATAATTGAAAAATCAAAATTGATTCATACGGAGAATGGTTGTGTAGAACTTGAGATAAATGCAAATAGAATTCAAAGATTTATTGGAGATAACCCAAGATTAATTTTTTCAGATGGTTTTGAAGTTATTTTTTATAATGATTCAGCTAAAGTTATTTCGAATTTATCAGCTCTCAATGCCGTTGTTGATGAGATTAATAATTTAATGTCAGCAACAAATTTTGTAGTTTTAAAGAATAGCAATAGAAAATTAGAGACAGAACACTTGATTTGGGATCAAGAGAAGAAGTTAATTTATACTGATAATGATGTTATTATTACAACAGATAAGGAAGTGATTTATGCTGAAGGCTTTAGTTCTGATCCAAATTTTAAAGATTATACTCTAAAGAAAATTAGTGGCAGAATGTATGTAAATTCAATAAATAATTAACATGTATTTACTTCTTGCTTGTATAACTATTATTTTATCAGCTTTTTTTTCTGGCGTAGAAATAGCATTCATTTCTTCAAATAAATTACAATTAGAATTAGATAAAGGAAGCGGAAAAATCTCATCTAAAGTAATTACTTTTTTTTCTAGCAATGAATCGAATTTTATTACTACAATGTTAATTGGTAATAATGTGTCTTTAGTTATATACGGAATTGTTATGACAAAGATACTAACCCCTTCTCTTGAGTGCTTTGCATTTAATTCATATGGTTTACTTTTTGTGCAAACCATAATATCGACATTAATTATTTTGATCTCTGCAGAGTTTTTACCAAAATCTATTTTTAAGATTTATCCCAATAAAATCTTAAGAATATTTTCAATACCTATTTTTTTATTTTTTATTTTATTTACTCCATTTGCATGGCTGTTTATGCATGCATCAAGGGGGGTAATTAAGTTTTTTATAGGTCAAGAACTAATTGAAAGTAAGCAGTTTTTTAATAAAACAGATTTAGATGAATATTTAAATCATATAAATTCTAACAATGAAGATAATTCTAGTGTAGAAGTTGAGATGCTGCAAAATACTTTAGAACTTTCTTCTAAGAAAGTTCGAGAATGTATGATCCCTAGGACAGAGATCGTAGCATTAAACATTAACTCTTCTATAGAAGAATTAAGAAATAAGTTTATTAAGACTAAATTATCCAAGATACTTATTTATAAACATAATATTGACAGTGTTGTAGGGTATGTTCATTCATCGGATCTGTTTAGAAACCCTAGAAATATTCGTTCTTTATTACTACCAATTCCTTTTGTTCCAGAAACTATGTTAGCGATGAAGTTATTATCAGATTTTATTGACGAAGATAAGGGGGTTGCATTAGTTGTAGATGAATTTGGAGGAACATCTGGAATGTTAACTATAGAAGATGTTACTGAAGAAATTGTTGGAGAGATAGATGATGAGTATGATACGAATTTAAAATTAGTTGAAAAAATTAATAATAATGAGTATTCAATTCTAGCAAGATTGGATGTTATTGCCATAAATAAGGATTTTAACCTTAGCCTACCTGAATCTGATGAATATGAAACAATAGCCGGATTAGTCTTGCATTATCTAGAAAATATTCCTTCAGAAAATGATGTTATTGATTTAGAAGATTATGTAATAACTATAAAAGAAGTTGATGATAGAAGTGTTATAAAAGTTCATCTTCTAGTTAAGGATTAAGTATTATTAAGATATCCAGTTTTTATTTATTAAATAACAATCGTATATTCGCAAACTTTTAATGAATTAAATGCTTTATGGGAACACTTGGAAAAATTAGAAACAGATCAGGCTTATTATTAACTGTAATAGGTTTTGCAATGTTAGCTTTTATTCTTGGAGACTTCATGCAATCACAAAGATCATCTGGTCCTGGGACACTATTTGTAGGAGAAGTATTAGGAGAGGATATTCTTATATCAACTTTTGAAGAAACAGTAGATCAAGGAATAGAAAACTGGAAATCACAGAATCCTAATTCAATTGTAACTCAATCTGTAATATCTAATATAAGAAATCAAGCTTGGACTGAATTATCTAGAGAGCTTATTATGAAGGGAGAGTATGAAAAAATAGGCATTGGAATTTCTGATGATGAATGGATGGAAAGAATTTCAGGAGTAAATGTTCATCCTCAGGTGAGTAAAATACCCGCTTTTCAGGACCCGAATACTGGTCAGTTCGACAGAGCTAAAGTTTTAGGTTATCTACAACAGGTAGAACAAGATCAAACAGGTGAATCTGTAAGAAATTGGGTTGCATTTCAAGATTTTTTGATTAATGTAGTAAGTAATGAAAAATATGATAAGCTAGTAGAGAAGGGAACATTTATTAATTCAGAAGAAGCGAAAATATCTTATAATGAAGGAACCCAATTTAGCACATATAATTATCTTACTCTTCCATATTCAATGATTGCAGATTCATTGATTCAAATTTCAGATAAGGAGATAAAAGATTACTATAAGGAAAATAAAGATCAATATCCCCAGGATTTAAGCAGAGATGTTGATTATGTTGTATTTACTGTTGTTCCTACAAAAGAAGATGATCTTTCTACTAGAAGCTCATTAGAAGATTTGAAAAGTGATTTTGAAAATTATGATGATTATCTTAATATGGTTCGTCGTAATTCTGATAATAGGAGCACAATATTTAATTTTCAAAGCAAGGATCAATTAATGAAAGATTCTGCATTTGCTATATTGGTTAATCAAGATAAAGGAGATGTTATTGGGCCGTATAAATTAGGTTCATTAATGTATAGAATTAGTAAGCTTGTAGATATTCAGAGTCGACCTGATTCTGTTGAGGCAAGACATATTCTAATATCACCAAAAGCCAATATCAGTTTAGATTCAGTAAAATTGATCGTGTATAATCTCAAGCAACAAATTGAGAATGGAGGTGATTTTGCTCTTTTAGCTCAAGGCATCTCTGATGACAAATCTTCTGCTATAAAAGGAGGGGAGTTAGGCTGGTTTAAAGAAGGTGTAATGGTTCAGCAATTTAATGATGTTTGTTTTTCATCTTCAGATGATGAACTTAAGGTTGTGGAGACCCAATTTGGTGTTCATCTAATACAGGTGACAAATAACAGTAAATTAAGTAAAAGATATAAGATAGCATATATAGATAGAAATATTTCAGCAAGTACAGAAACATATAACAATTATTATACACAAGCTGCTCAGTTTGTAAGTAAGGTAGTTACTGAAAATAATCCATTTGATACTATTATTTTAAATGATAACTTAGTAAAAAGAAGTGATATTGGCGTAATACCAGATAAACAAAATATAGTTGGTCTTGCAGATTCTCGTTCAATAGTCAGATGGATGAATAAAGCTGAGGCAGGTGATGTTTCTGAAGTTTTTGAACTTGATAATTCTTATGTTGTAGCAAAATTAATTAAAGAAAACAAGGAAGGTTATAAAGAATTATCTGATGTTGAAAATATTATAAAACAAGAAATACGTATTGACAAAAAACATGATTTGCTTATTGAAAGAATAGGATCATATACAAATTTAGAAGAATTAGCCAGCAGATTAAATATTAACATAATAAGTAATAAAAAGGCTCAACTTTCTTTATTAAATGTTGATGACCTTGGATATGTACCAGAATTTGTTGGGGCTGTTTTTTCTACTGAGGCAGGAGCTCTTTCTTCTCCTATAAAATCCAAAAATTCTGTTAGTGTAGTAAATGTTATATCTAGAGATGATTATAGATCAGAAGGTGATTTTTCTTTAGAACAAAAGTCATTATTTGAAAAAATAAAAACATACGCTGCTACGACTTCATATAAAGCATTAGAGACTGATGCTGTTCTTATTGATAATCGTTCAGAGATCTATTAATTCTATCTTAACATTTCTAATCTATAAGAATCAAGATTTAGAAAAATAAATAATAGTATTGTAAAACCTAAAAGGGATGACCCTCCATAACTTATAAATGGGAGCGGAATACCAATTGTTGGTAATAGACCAATAGTCATTCCTAAATTAATTGTAAAATGCACAAAAAGTATACAGGCCACACTATATCCATATATCCTGCTAAAATTTGATCTTTGTCTTTCTGCAAGTAGAATTATCCTGCTAATTAATCCAATAAATACTGATATAAATATTAGGCTTCCAAAAAACCCCCATTCCTCTCCAATAGTACAGAATATGAAATCAGTACTTTGTTCAGGAACAAAATCAAATCTTGTTTGTGTTCCATTTAGGAAGCCTTTTCCAAATCCTCCTCCTGATCCTATTGCAATCTTTGATTGTATTAAATTATATCCAGCCCCATATGGATCAAATTCTTTGCCTAATAGAATATCTATTCTTTGACTATGGTGCGGAGACAAAACCTCATAAACAAAGTAATTTGTCCCTAAGACAAGAAGAATAGAAAGTCCCCAACCCAATATAATTGTCAAAATATCTTGCTTATTAAATCTAAATATTAGTAGACATATTAATGCTAAGAAGGAAAAAACATAGATTAATATTTTCTGGTTTATTAATAGACCTAATAAGCATAGTATTGCAAATAATAAAATAAAGAATAGAATGTTTATAGATAAACCTTCTCTATATAGAACTAAAATGAATGCAGAAAAGATTATTGCTGTTCCAAGATCATTTTGTGAGATAATAAGTATAAATGGTATAAGAATTATAATATAAGAGAATAATCTTGTTGTTATTTTTTTATCTCTAATATGCTGCATATTAAAAAATTTAGCTAAAGCAAGAGCTGTTGTGAATTTTGCAAATTCAGATGGTTGAAATTTCAAACTACCAATTTGAAACCATGAAGTTGCACCTCCTGCGACACCTCCAATTATTAAAACTAAGATTAAACTAATAATAATAGTTCCATAAAATATATATGAGAGAGAATAATAAAATTTCCAGTCAATTATTAATATTATAAATGCGCTAATTAGAGAAATAACAATAAAGTATAATTGTTTGCCATATCTAGTAGTAAAGTCTAATGTAAATTGTGTATCATCATTATATTGAGAAGCAAAGATATTAATCCATCCAAAGAATATTAAAATTAGATATAGGATGATTGTTACGCTATCAATATTAGCAAATATATTTTTTGCTTTTCTCATCTTTATTCAGTGATTTTTCCTTTCAAAATAAATTCTTCTAATGTTTTGTTATTTTCTGTATTTGTATATTTTTCTAACATTAATCCAGCAATAGGTGCCGCCCATGTTGATCCAAAACCAGCATTTTCTACATATACAGCTATTGCAATTTTTGGTCTTTCTTTTGGTGCAAAAGCGATAAAAATTGAATGATCTTCTCCATGAGGATTCTGTGCTGTTCCTGTTTTTCCACAGATAATTAATTTTTCTGTTGATATATTATGTGCTGTTCCATTAGGATGTTTTACAACTTTTTCCATTCCATTGATAATAACATCATAGTTTTCTGGACTAATGGTCGTAAAGTTTTTTGTTTTAAAGATACTATCTATTTCTTGTTTTCCCTCTATAGATTTTACTATATGGGGTGTGTAATAGTATCCTCTATTTGCAATTACAGCAGCGATGTTAGCCATTTGGATAGGCGTTAGAAGAAGCTCTCCTTGTCCTATAGCCATTGAAATTATTGTTGATGAATTCCAGCTGGTTCTACCATAATATTTGTTGTAGTATTTGTGTTCAGGAAGCAATCCTTTTGCCCCGCTAACAAAATCGTTATTCATCCATTTACCGATGCCAAAACTACTTATATGGCTTTTCCAA
>JAAZYM010000058.1 GCA_014239655.1 Flavobacteriales bacterium
AGATAGTCATATAAATGTTTCAGTTAAAGAAGAAGCATGTCCTATGAATTTAGCTCCTACAGCAAGCACAACAGCAGCTTTAGCAATGGGTGATGCAATTGCAGTAGCTCTATTGGAAAAAAAGGGTTTCTCAGAAGAAGATTTTGCTAAGTCTCATCCTGGAGGAACTTTAGGTAAAAAACTACTTCTTTCAGTAAAAGATATTATGCATATAGGAGATGAAATTCCTTATGTTAGTGAGAGCGGTAAACTATCTATTGGGTTAATAGAAATGTCTCAAAAAGCATTAGGTATGACAGCTGTCATTAATGATAAAAATGAATTGACTGGAATTTTTACTGATGGTGACCTGAGAAGGACGTTAGAAAAAAAAGTGGACATAGAAAATACACTAATGCATCAAGTTATGAGTAAAAAACCGTTTGTAATTTCTCCCGATCAATTAGCTACTAATGCTGTAGAAATTTTACAGGGTAAGAAAATAACCTCATTAATTGTTGCACAAAAAAATAAAATAGTTGGCGCCCTGAATATACATGATTTATTCAGAGCTGGATTAATGTAATTATTGTATAAAATTGAAAAATTTCCTCTTAAACTTCATTATCTTATCTGTATTAGCGGCCGTTTCTATATTGCTCTATTTATTCTCTCCCAATGACAATACTGAAGAAGAGAATCTTGTAACAAAAGAAGTTGAATTTATAGTAAAAAATGCAGAACTATTGGGTAGCAGTAAAAATGGAGATTTTTCATATAAAATATTCTCAAAGAAAGCTAAAGCGAATGACTTAAATAATCAAATCTTTCTTGAGCAAGTAAAGCTTACATACACTGATGAAGATGTTAATTGGATTATTACATCAGATAGAGGTCAAATTATTTCTGATATGAATATACTAACACTCTCTGGAAATGTCCTGATCAAGAATAATACTGAAAATAATAATTCAAAAATCTTAACTGATTATCTTGAGATTAATCCTAATACATTTACAGTTGCTACTAATAGAAAGGTAATTATAGAGATTAACAATAATATGATAGAAGCTAATGGTTTGAGCGCTCAACTGAAAGATAATAAGTTAAAATTTAGCTCAAATATTAATATTAATATCGAAAATTAAAACACTGAGTAGTAAATTTTGAGTATTTTAATTGCAGAAGAATTAGAAAAATCTTACAACTCAAGAAAAGTTGTAAAAAATCTTAGCTTTAATATAAAAAGTGGAGAGATTATTGGATTACTTGGTCCAAATGGCGCAGGAAAAACTACAGCATTTTATATGATAGTAGGCTTAGTAAAGCCAGAATTAGGGAAAATAATGTTGGATGAATACAACCTTACCAACTTACCAATTCATGAGAGAGCAAGAAAAGGTCTAGGATATCTTCCTCAAGAAGCATCGGTATTTCGAAAACTGTCTGTGGAAGATAATATTCTTGCTGTTCTGCAAACCAGAAAAGAGTTAACCACATCGGGAATGGAAAACTTACTTAATCAACTCTTAGATCAATTAAATCTAAATGATATTAGGAGCACAAATGGTATTAGTTTATCCGGTGGAGAAAGAAGAAGAGTTGAGATTGCAAGAACTCTAGCTATGGAGCCAAAATTTATACTCCTTGATGAACCTTTTGCTGGCGTTGACCCAATATCAGTAATTGATATACAAAGAATTATAAAAAATCTATCTAATGATGGTATTGGAATTTTAATAACTGATCATAATGTCAGAGAGACATTAAAAATATGCAATAGAGGATACATTGTTAATGATGGATCAACCAT
>JAAZYM010000074.1 GCA_014239655.1 Flavobacteriales bacterium
AAAAACAATAATAGCAATACAAAAAATACAGATACTTATAATACAGCTGAACAAATTAAAATAAAATCACACTACTATAAAGAAGATTTAAAAAAAGTTAAACATCTAGGTTCTATAGCAGGATTACCTCCATTTCTTAGAGGACCATATAGTACGATGTATGTAAACAGGCCTTGGACAATTCGTCAATACGCAGGTTTCTCTACTGCTATAGAACCTAGATGTTTAACTTTTTTTAAATCTTCTTTATAGTAGTGTGATTTTATTTTAATTTGTTCAGCTGTATTATAAGTATCTGTATTTTTTGTATTGCTATTATTGTTTTTTATATCGTAACTTTTTAATAATTCTTCTGTTAAGAATTCGATATAATAAGAACCATTAGATGGGTCTTTTACTTTATCGAGATAGCTTTCATTTAAAAGTATTTTGTGTTGGTTTCTAGCAATTCTATCAGAAAAATCATTCGAATTTTCATAACTGATATTATAAGGTCGTGTCATTATAGTATTAGCTCCACCAAGTATTGCAGACATGCATTCTGTAGTGGTCTTAAAGATGTTATTATACTTATCTTCTTTGTTTTTATTTTTGATTCCTGTAGATGTAAATATGTATGGGTCCTGACCTGTTTTGTTTTTCCATAGGATTCTAAATGCTCTTAATTTTGCAATTTCAAGAAAAAAGTTATTGTTAATTGTGAAATGGAATTGAATATTCTTTTTGGCTAATAGACCTTCATTAAAGGCATTATCTATTTGTTCTTTTACAGTATTTCCATTAGCACATATTGTGTTTTTAATATTTTTAATTCTTATTTTTTCCAAACCATGTATTGCTCCAATAAGCTTGTGCTTTTTAGAATATTTTTCTAGCTCTGTAATAAAAGATTTAGAGTAATTTATAAAGTCTATTCTGATATATTCTGTTTTAATATTATCAAGTAAAACGTTTAGATCTTTTGGGTTGGAAAAGCATAAACCACTAATTCCATTGTTTAATGCTTCTAATGCTTTTTTATTTCCAGAAATAGAGTTTGAAGTATCTATTAGTTGATAGTTTTCAAATTCTTTTGGAAATTCAATATCAGAGCTTAGGTTGTTTTTGTGGTAGAAGGGTGAGATCTTTATTCCTTCTATTTCTTTAAAGAGTTTATGATAATTTTTGTTCTTGAACTCTGATTTAATATTATTCTCCCAGTCTTTTTGATTAAAACCTTTAAATTTTGTAAAAAGTTTATTCATTATCTCTTCTTATAATATAGATGTCCTCATTTTCTTTTTTCATTAAGAATTTTTCTCTTGCAAATCGTTCTCTTTCTTCTTCGTTATTTAATAGCTCTTTATATTCAATACTATCTTTTTCTATCTCATTAGAATAAAATAATTTATTTTCTTCAAGTTCTTTAATATTCTTCTTGATTTTGTATTGTTTTATAAGATTATAGTTGTCAAAAAAAACAATCCATATGATAAAAAGAAAAATTGCAATAGAATATTTGTTTCTAAGTTGTTTAGGGATCTTTTGAATAATCTTTTGGATGCTTATCATATCTACAAATATAGATAAGTTAATGATTTATGATATTAGGAAGATAGTTGGTTGTTTGTTAATATCAATTTTTATGTTTCTCCATTCACTGATATCTTTTGTTAGGATAGATTCTTTTTCTGTTGTTATGTTTGATGCAATACATAGCCTTGTATTTAAACTGCATGTCTTTATTAGTGTTTCAAATAGTTTGTTGTTTCTATATGGTGTCTCCATAAAAATTTGTGTCTGTTCTTTTTTGATAGCAATTTTTTCGAGTTCTTTGATTTTATTTACCCTGGCTTTTTTTTCAATAGGAAGATAGCCACTAAAAGAAAAATTTTGACCATTCATTCCAGACGCCATTAGAGAGAGAAGTATTGAGGAAGGGCCTACAAGAGGCCTTACTTTTATATTATAGTTGTGAGCATATTCTACAATTTTTGATCCAGGATCAGCAACTGCTGGAACTCCAGCTTCTGATATTAGACCAATATCATTTCCAGATAATATATTTTGTAGAAAGTCTTTTTCCAGATCAATCTTGTCATGCTTTCCATAGGCAAAGAAAGTTATTTCTTCTATTATTTTCTTAGGGCATATTTTTTTTATGAATCTCCTTGCTGATCTTATATTTTCAACAATGTAGAAATTTGTATTTGTGATTTCCTTATGGATATTTAAAGGAATACTTTCAGTGATACTATTTTCTCCTATTAGATTAGGTATTAAAATTAAGTTACCTTTTTTCATGTCTTTCTATTATTTTTTCACATGCATTATTAAGTAAGTGAAAGATATTTTCGAAGCCTTTTTCTCCGCCATAATATGGGTCTGGAACAGATTTATATTGATTAGGATAACTCTCATTTAAGATAAGATCAACTTTGTCTATCTCTTTCTGATTTTCTGCAAGGCTAATTATTTTTGAATAATTATCGTTATCCATGGCGTATATTTTGTCATAAATATTAAAGTCATTAGTATTGAATTGTCTTGCTCGTTGATCAGAAATGTCTAAATTGTATTTTTTCGCAATTTCTATTGATCTTATATCTGGTTTATTGCCAATGTGATATTCTGCTGTTCCTGCGGAATCTACAATTATATTTTTTGATTTTGATTTTAGTATGCCTTCAGCTAGGGGAGATCTACATATGTTTCCTAAGCATACCATTAAGACCTTCATCCTATGTAAGAGTCAATCGTTTTTCAATATCAGATATATATCCTTTAAATCTTTTATCTGTATCAGCGAGATTGTTTACTGTTTTGCATGCATGTAGTACAGTTGCATGATCTTTATTTCCACAATGCTTACCAATCATTGCTAATGAGCTTTTAGTCATTTGTTTAGCAAAGTACATTGATAGTTGTCTGCATTGAACAATTTCTCTTTTTCTTGTTTTGGATTTCATTATTTCTATTGGAATATCAAAATAATCACAAACAACTTTTTGTATATAATCAATAGAAACTTCTCTCACAGTATTTCTTACAAATTTATCCAGCATGTCTTTTGCTAAATCAATTGTAATTTCTTTCCTGTTAAGTGAAGACTGAGCAAGTAATGAGATTAGTGCTCCTTCTAGTTCTCTAACATTGGATGTTATTGAGTAGGCAATATATTCTACTACAGAGTATGGTATGTCAATACCGTCTTGCTTTATTTTCTTTTTTAGGATTGCAAGTCTAGTTTCAAGATCTGGAGATTGTAGGTCAGCAGATAATCCCCATTTAAATCTAGATAGTAATCGTTGTTCCATTCCAATAATATCAACAGGAGCCTTGTCTGATGTAAGGATTACTTGTTTTTTGTTTTGGTGAAGATGATTGAAGATATGGAAGAATACATCTTGTGTTTTTTCTTTTCCAGAAAGGAATTGTACGTCATCTAAAATTAACACATCGATTGATTGATAAAAATGTACAAAGTCATTTTTTTTATTATCCATTATTGCATCAACAAATTGTGTTTGGAATTTGTCAGCAGACACATATAAAACTGTTTTTTCTGGTGTTTTGTTTTTTACTTCAATTCCAATTGCATTAGCTAGATGTGTTTTTCCAAGTCCACCTCCTCCATAAATAAATAGAGGGTTAAAGGATGTACCTCCAGGATTTTGAGAAACAGCAAATCCTGCTGATCGTGCTAGTCTGTTGCACTCTCCTTCCACATATGAATCAAATGTATATGATTGATTTAATTGTGGGTTAATATTTATCTTTTGTAGGCCTGGGATGACAAATGGATTTCTTATTACAGTTTTGTTAATATTGATTGGCATATTAATAGGCATGTTATCAATCTTCTGTTGATTTATGCTTGGTATTTTAGAAACATAAGGTTTAGTTCCAGATGAATTCTCTAAGACAATATGGTACTCTAATTTAGCGTCTTTTCCTAATTCTCTTTTGATTGTTTTCTTAAGTAGTGTGATGTAGTTATTTTCTAGCCATTCATAGAAAAATTGACTTGGAACTTGGATGGTTAGAATATGGTCTTCAATACTGACGGGTTCAATAGGCTTAAACCATGTTTTGAAGTTTTGATGTGTAACATTGTCCTTAATTATTGAAAGGCAGTTATCCCAAATTTCCTGGTAACTCTTTTGTGTCATCTTTTTTTACTGCGTATGTTTAGGTTTTAAAATATGCTAAGTAAAAATACTTAGTAGTTGTTTTTCAATAGCTCGCTTTAATTAGTAATTATTAAAAAATAATTATAGCAAATATGAAAAACAATTAGTTAATAAAAAAGAAAATTAGCACTTGACTTTAAACTTTTTTTTACAGTATAAAATTATCTGATATAGACTTTTAAATATAATTAAAAAAAACAATAAGATTTTAATAATTTTTATGGTGTTTTATTTTTTTTTACCAAAATTGAGCTTTTTTTAACGTTGAAAATCCTTTGATTTTGTTTAAAAATAAAATCAATCTTGCCAATGTTTATTCCTCCCCACCCAACTTGATTTATTATTACTTTTTCATTTCTTAGATTTGATAAAATTTTAGGTTTTTTTAGGAATGTATGAGTGTGCCCTCCAATGATTAAATCTATATCTCTTGTTTTTTGTGCAAGGATAAAATCAGATATTCTGTCGCTATTATATTTGTATCCTAGATGTGATAAGCAGATAACTAAGTCACATCCAAGTTCATTTTTTAATTTATTAGAATAATAATTTGATGTTTTAATTGGATCTAGATACATTGTTTCTTTATATAGTTCTTTTGGAACTAGACCATCAAGTTTAATACCAATTCCAAAGACACCAATTCTTATTCCTTCTTTATTAAAAACTTTATATGGTTTAAATTTGTCTTTTAGGATCGTATTGCTAAAATCGTAGTTAGCAATTATAAAAGGGAAGTCTGCATGTTTTAGTTGTTTCTCTAACCCTTCAATACCATTGTCAAAATCATGATTCCCTAATGTGGCTGCATCATATTTCATCTCACTCATAAGTTTGAATTCTAATTCGCCACCATAAAAATTAAAATATGGAGTTCCTTGAAAGATGTCCCCAGCATCAAGTAATAACACATTCTTTTCTTTTTTTCTAATATCTGTAATTAAACTAGAGCGTTGTGCCATTCCTCCAAGTCCTTGATTTCTGCCTGACCTAAATGGTTCTATTCGACTATGCATATCATTTGTATGAAGGATAGTGATCTTTTTGATTCTCTCTTCCGCACATAAAGGTTGATGAATTAAGCTCAGACCTAATGTTCCTAGCGTGGTGTTTTTTATAAATGTTCTTCTATTTGTCATTCTCTTATTATAACTCTATTGTCTAATGTTACTGAGATGGTGTCTTCTTTTTTACAATACTCTATTATTACATCTCTTAATTTTATTCCAACTTTTTGTTGTTCTTTGTTATTAAAAAACTTCATTCTATCTCCACCATTTGCTAAATAATCTGATGTTAAAACTTTTATCTTTTTATAATTATTGTATTGTGATAAGATTGTGTCTTTTTTTTCAATAATTTTTGTTCCTGCAATAGGTTCGCCACCTCTTTTTGTGATATATTTTAGTAAATCATAATATTCATCTCTATTTAGCTCTAAGATTACAAGCTCATTTTCAAATGGCATTACTTTATATATATCTCTTATTGTTACATTGCCTTTAGCTATAATATCTCTAAGTCCTCCGTTGTTAAAAACACAGATATTGGCTTCTCCATTTGTTTTTTTAAGACTTAAATCGCATATAAAATTACCTAATGTGCTTTCAGGTTGTCCTTTTATTAGATCATTTTTTGCATAGCAAATCACTTCATTCATCTCTTTGTCAAGGTTATTTTTATATGGTGAAATCATCTTAATAATATTACTATCTACAGCATGTTTTACTTCGATGACTTCGTGTTTACTGGAGATGAGATTATAATCATTTGAGCATGAAAATAATATTAACAGGATAGATGTTTTGATGAGATTTCTCATGTATATGCAATGTTAGTAAATATTTTTAATCATTATAAATGAGATAGATTATTTTTTAATAAAATTGCTGTATGTATTCTCATAAAACAAATATCAGAGTAAGATATGGCGAAACAGATAAAATGGGTTTTGTTTATTATGGTATATATGCACAATATTATGAAGTTGGAAGGGTAGAGTTATTGCGTTCATTAGGGATTAGTTATAAATCTCTTGAAGATTCTGGTTATGAGCTGCCGGTGGTAAGTTTTAAAATTAATTATAAAAGACCTGCATTTTATGATGATGAGATTATAATCAAGACATCAATATCCAAAACACCTTCATCTAAGATAATATTTGAGTATGAATGCTTTAATATAGATGGGTCATTACTAAATAATGGGGAAGTAGTTTTAGTGTTTGTTAATAGGGACTCAAAAAAACCGTGTAAGACTCCACAAGTTGTGTTAGAACAGCTAAGCGGCTTTTTATAGTTTATTTAATACAGCAATTATTAAATTATCTATCGTTTTAATGGAGTCTTGACTATATTCTTGTTTTAATCTATTTCCTAAGATTGCACAGATGGTTAATACATTGTGACCAAGAGATTTTCCTAGGAAGTAGAGGGCAGAGGTTTCCATCTCAAAATTAGTTATTTCCAAATTCTTGTAATTTAGTTTTTGAATGGCTGTATGTATGTTTTTAATAGAAGATTTTAATCGAAGTTCTCTAGATTGAGGACCATAGAATCCTGTTGCAGTGAGTGTTATTCCTTTTTTAAAGTTATTAAATTTCTTAAGTAGATTTTTCGATGCTCTTACGGCATATGGTCTTGCATGGATATTCTTCCAATTAGTGTGATTAATAAAGATATCTTCTAATTCTTCAGTACATATATCTTTTTCTTTATAGAAGTGAGCTAATCCATCAAATCCAATTACATATTCTGATACGACATAAGAATCGATATCTATATTTTTGTTTAAACTTCCTGATGTTCCTAATCTAATAATGTTAAGTGATTTTATTTTATTATTAATTATTCTTGTTTTAAAATCTATATTTACTAATGCATCAATTTCATTTAATACAATATCAATATTATCTGTGCCTATTCCTGATGAAATTACGGATATTCTTTTTTTATTATAATATCCAGTATGGGTAATAAATTCTCGGTGAGCTATTTTATGTTCTATAGATTGGAATTTATTAGAGATTTGCTCTACTCTTCCAGGGTCTCCAACAAGGATTATGTTGTTGGCAATTTCATTCTTTTTTAAATTAAGATGATAAATTCTTTCATCCTTTGTAATTATTAATTCACTATCTTTTAATTTATTCATTTAATATGTATTTTTGCCAATGTAAAAATACTAATAATATGTCAGTTATATCAAGTAAAATTTTGGTCCCTATTGGTTTTTCCGATCAATCTATAGTTGCCTTTGATCAGGCATGTAGTTTTGCCAAGTTAAATAACTCTAAAATATTTTTATTGTCAGTCATTGAGGAAAGAAGTGCTATGCAGTCTCTTTTTTTAGATGACAATTCTTCTGAACTTAAGAAGATGGTTCATGCTAGGCTTTCAGAACTTGCAAATGAATTTACTAAAAAGTATGATGTTGAGATAGAAATTATGGTTGGTCAAGGAAAAATATACAATCAAATTAATGAGATTGCAGAGATGATCTCTGCTGATCTTATAATTATGGGTACAACAGGTTCTCCAAAAGGAAGGGTTAAACGATTTATGGGTTCTAATGCTGAGAGAGTTGTTAGATTGTCGAAATGTCCAGTTATGACAATTAAGGGAGCGACAATTAAAGGGCTTTGCAGTAATATTATTTTGCCTTTAGATACAGAAAAGGAAACAAAGGAAAAGGTAACGTACGCAATTAAATATGCTAGAGTTTGGAAAGCAAGTATTCATCTAGTTTCAGTTGTACTTAAAGACAATGCTATTGTTAGGAATAAATTAGTTAAAAATTTAGAACAAGTTGAGAAATTTATTAAACAGGCAGGATTGTCTTGTACTTCAAGTTTAATTGAAGGAGATAGGAAGCAGAATCTTGGTGATTTTATATTTGAGTTTGAGAAAAAGTTTGAGGATGATATAATTATGATTATGACTAAGAAGGAAGAACTCTCTTTATCTAAAAACATTAGTGTTACAGCAAGATATATAATTAATAATTCTCCAATCCCTGTTATGAATATTCGTCCCAAAGAAAGAAAGCATCTAACAGGCCCTACAACTGCATTTTAGAATTATAGATGAGAGCCGAGATTATTACTATTGGTGATGAAATTTTAACAGGCCAGATAGTAAACACTAATTCTATATGGATAGCTGATTTTTTGACTACCTACGGAATAGAATGCGTAAAAATCTCCACAGTCAAAGATTTTCAGCTTGATATTCTTGAAGTTATTGATCAATCAATAAAAAATGTAGACTTAGTTATTATGACTGGAGGATTAGGTCCAACTAATGATGATATAACTAAAGATTGTCTTTGTAAATATTTTAATGATTCATTAGTTTATGATACTGATGTCTTTGAAGATATTAGTTCTTTCTTAAAAAGAAAAGGTAGAGAGAAAATACTAGGTTTAAATAAAAATCAGGCTATGATTCCTTCAAAGTCTAGGGCAGTAAGAAATAAACTTGGCACAGCTCCTGGATTATGGATTAAGCAAGAGAATAAAAATGTTTTAGCCTTGCCTGGAGTTCCTTATGAGATGAAAGCCTTAATGAAAGATTTTTTTGTGGAATTTAGAAAGGAGAACAAGATGCTAAATATTATCCAGAAGACAATTTTTGTAAGAAATGTCCCTGAGTCAGAACTAGCAAATATTTTAAAAGATTGGGAGTTAGGTATTAATAAAAATATAAAGTTAGCCTATCTGCCAAGCCCTGGTTTAGTTCGTTTGTGTTTAAGTTCAATTGGAATGGATAAATTGTATTTAGAAGAGATAATTAATTTAGAATTAGAAAAGTTAGCAAGAATAATTGATTATGATAATTCGGAAATTGATTTGAATCAAATGGTTTTTGATGCTTTTATTAAGAATAATTTATCCCTTTCTGTTGCTGAAAGCTGTAGTTCAGGATTAATTGCAGCTTCTTTAACTTCATTGCCTGGAAGTTCAGATTATTTTAAAGGAGGTGTAGTAGTATATAATGATTTAGTTAAGAGTCATATTCTAGATATAGATATTAATATTATAAAGGAATATAAAGCGGTTAGTAAGAGAGTAGTTTCAGAGATGGCAATTAAGGTAAGTGAAAAGTTTAAATCAGATTTTTCTATAGCAACATCTGGTTATGCAGGTCCTCATGGAGGAACTAAATCAAATCCTGTAGGTACTGTTTTTATTGCAATTAAATCCCCTGATAATGTATTTGTAAAAAGATTTATATTCACTGGAGAAAGGAAAACAGTATTACATCAGGTTAAGTCAAGTGCATTAGAGATGCTAATACAGGAGTTAAAAAAATACATATAAATTTTTCTGATATAAGTTTAGATTGTATATTTGCAATCTTAAATTTAGAAATTATGTCTAGAGTTTGTCAAATAACCGGGAAGAAAGTAATGGTTGGAAATAATGTTTCTCATTCAAATAGAAAAACAAAGAGAAAATTTTATCCTAATCTTCAAACAAAGAAATTTTATGTTCCTGAGACAGGGGAATGGGTTATCTTAAAAGTGTCAGCAAATGCGCTTAGAACAATAAATAAAAAAGGTATCGCATCTGTTTTGTCTAAGGCTATTGAGAATGGGAATATATTAGTTTAGTTATAAAAAACATTTAAAATTAATAAAAGTTGCTATCTTTGATAGCAACTTTTTTTTTACAATAATTATGAAAAATTTATTTTACTTATTAATATCCTTGTCACTAATATCTTTTTTGTTTTCATCATGTGAAAAGGAACTTTTAGGATGTATGGATCCTGTTGCTAGTAATTATAATAATCTTGCCAATACTGATGACGGCTCTTGTTTATATCCAATTAATTGGGCTGAGTTAGCTGTGGGTACTTGGAATATTGATCCTAATTGTGATGCTATTTCAATTCCTCTTCTTGGAGATATTTCTTTAGATGATCAGATGCCAGAGACTATAGATGTTCAATCAGATGCTGATCAAACTTTATATATTGATCTTAATGGTTCTCAAGTTACAGGAACTATTGATGATGATGGAATGATAACGGTAGCTCCTGTAACAGTATCAATAGATGTGGGGTTTGGCCCAATGGATATTGATGTTTCAGGTAATGGGCAGATATATGATGCGAATTCTGGAATAATGGATTTGACTTTTTCTGGAGCTATTGAGGTTCCAGTATTAGGAGGTATTCCATTTTCAACTGATTGTGCAATGGTTTTAACAAAATAACAAATTATGAAAACAACAAATGATATAATTTTAATTTTAACTTCAAGTATTCTTCTTTTCTTTTTATCTTGTGGAGGTGGAGGTGGAGATATTGCGCCAGGTTTATATAATACAGATGATATAGTTGGAGAATGGTCTTTTTCTCCTAATTGCGACGAATATATACTTGGTTCAGATACTGTTTTTTTAGATGATGAGTTGCCTGATACTATTTCTATATTCTCTAATGAAGAGAATACATTATCTATTGATGCTGGTGATAATATTTTAAATGCAACCATTGATGTAAATGGAGATTTTATTATTGGATATCAGAGTTTTAAGACATATTTAGAATTAGGAAGTATTGCTGATACAGTAACGATTTACTTGACAGGTACTGGAAATTTTGTGTCTCAATCTGAGGGAAGTATGGATCTTACATTTACTGAGCCAGCTCTACCAGGAGAAATAAACTGTTCCATTGTTTTATCAAAAATAGATTAGTTTAATAACATATAATTTATAGAATGCGATACTTGTGTCTTTTTTATTTATCGCTAATATCATTAGGATTATATTCTCAAGAATTTACCTATTCGGATAGTTTGAGAGGTAATCTATCATCATTTAGATCTTGTTATGATGTGGTCTTCTATGACCTAGAGCTTACTATTGATGATAAAGATCAAAGCATTATAGATTCTTATAATGATATATATATCGAAGCTATTTATGATTTCCAAACTTTACAGATAGATTTATTTAGCAGCTTAAATATTCAATCAATAGAATTTAATAATAATGAACTTACCTATATAAGAGAATTTAATGCAGTTTTTATTGATTTTCCTAGAATGATTAATAAAGGGGAGTTAATTAAATTTAGAGTTTATTATGATGGAAAACCCAGAGCTGCTGTTAATCCACCTTGGGATGGCGGTTTTTCATGGGATTTTGATGAAAATGAGACCCCTTGGATTGGTGTTTCATGTCAAGGGTTAGGAGCTAGTTCATGGTGGCCTTGTAAAGACCATCAATCTGATGAGCCAGATAGTATGAAAATTACTTGTTCAGTAAGGCATCCATTAAATGTTATCTCTAACGGTAATATTATTAGTGATACAATTATTTATAATCTCTCTCTTGATGATATGAGTTCTAAAAGAACGTGGTTTGTTTCATATCCAATTAACACATATAATGTAACATTATGTATTGGGGATTATGTTCATTTTAGTGATTCTTATATAGATGATAATGATACTCTTGATTTGGATTATTATGTTCTATCGTATAATAAAGATAAAGCAGTTAGGCATTTTCAACAAGTAAAGCCTATGTTATCATGTTTTGAATATTATTTTGGTAGATATCCTTTTTGGGATGATGGTTATGCTTTGGTTGAAACACCATATTTAGGTATGGAGCATCAATCTGCAATTGCCTATGGAAATAATTATTTACCAGGATATAATGGTAATAGAGGATTTATTTCAGGCCTAGATTTTGATTATATAATTGTACATGAAACTGGTCATGAATGGTGGGGTAATAGTATTACTACTAATGATATTGCTGATATGTGGGTTCACGAGGGATTTTGCACATATTCTGAAGTTTTATATGTTGAATGTATATATGGATACACTCAAATGCTTGAATATGTAAAAAATCAGAAAAAGAGTGTAAGGAACGACAAGCCTATTGTAGGTCCATTTAATGTAAATAAAAGAGGAAGTAATGATATGTATCAGAAGGCTTCTCTGATGTTACATACGTTAAGAAATATAATTAATAATGATACTTTATGGTTTTCAATAATTAAAGGAATTTCTGAAGACTTTAAATATGATATTATTGATGGTATTGATATTATAAATTATATAAATAGTAAAACAGATATTGATCTGTTAATGTTTTTTAACCAATATCTATACAATAAGGATCTTCCTGTCTTTGAATATAAAATACAGAAAAATGGTAGAGAACATACAATATTGTATAGATGGAATGCTATTGATAAATTTAACATGAGATTATTAATAAATAATGGAGTGGATGATATATGGTTATATCCTAATTCTAATTGGCAAGAATTATCATTAGGAAATTCTGACATAAAAGCATTTAATGTTAGAGATGATTTGTTTTTTATAGATGTAAAAAAGATTAAGTAGTTGTATTGGGTTTGTAAAAATTAATTAAATTTGCAACCCAATAAATAAGAGAATATGGCAAAGAAAGGAAATAGAGTTCAGGTTATTTTAGAATGTACAGAACATAAGGCAAGTGGGATGCCTGGAACATCACGTTATATTTCAACTAAGAACAAGAAAAATACTCCTGATAGATTAGAATTAAAGAAATATAATCCTATTCTAAAGAAGATGACTATACATAAGGAGATAAAATAAAAAGAAATGGCAAAAAAAACAGTAGCATCATTACAAAAGAAAGGGGCTAAGGCCTTTACAAAGGCTGTTAAAATGATTAAGAATGAAGAAACAGGATCTTATTCATTTAAGACAGAGATAGTTCCTAAGGATAAGGTAAAAGATTTTTTTGCTAAAAAATAATATATAATTTCATATAATTTTAAAAAGCTTCTTTCTATTTTTGGGAGAAGCTTTTTTTAGTTTAAAAATGTTATGCTATGGGAATATTTGATAAGATCAAGGGTTTATTCAAGAAAAAAGAAGATAAAAAAGAGGATTCTTTACTTGAAAAAGAAATAGAAGAAGAAAAGATAAAACCTGAGCCTGTTCCAGAGCCAGAGCCTGTTCCAGAACCAGAGCCTGTTCCAGAACCAGAGCCTGTTCCAGAGCCAGAGCCTGTTCCAGAACCAGAGCCTGTTCCAGAGCCAGAGC
>JAAZYM010000046.1 GCA_014239655.1 Flavobacteriales bacterium
CAACTCGTCAATTCATAAGATATTTTACGAAGCTAATGAGGTGTGTTTGGTATAATATTAAATAAAAATAAGGTTTTGTCTTCATTGATCAACAGAGCCGAGTACAAAGTCAGTAGTACCTACTATAGATATTAGATCAGCTATTAGGTGGTTGTGGGAAATAATATTGAATGCTTGGAAATTGTACTAATCAGGGCTTCTTATCTTGATTCTATAGATTTTATTTCTATTATCGGTAACAATATATAATCCTAATTCTCCTTTAGGAGCTTCTTGTCTTAAATAAGTAAATCCATGAACTAGTATGAAAATAAATCGAAACTAAACAATCATTGATTCCATAATAAATTTGTTCAATGAAATGTGATGGAATTCTTTTTTATAAATGTTGAATTGCTGAAAGAGTTGTGAGATTATTTTAATACATTCTAAAGATTCATTGACTCTTATTAACTATCTATCTAGACAATCTCCTTTAGATCCCTAACTTATACCTAAATCTAGTATTGAATAAATTTCATATCCAAGAAGACGTAAATCCTTTTTAATATTCGAACTTCTCAACATAACACCACTGAGTGCATACCCTTCCATTATCTTTCTACTCACTATACCAACATCAGCTAATCTTATTTTTCAAATTCTATTATTTGTTAATACTGTATGAAGTTCTATACATTTCATAGGAAAATAAAGGTATCATTTCTATATTTGATCAAATCAATACATAGGTATATCTATACTTAATAATCCTGGAATTACTAATGGTGTATGCATACGGGCTCCTCAAGTAGCTTCCTAAAATTCAATAAGTTTTTCTCTCTCCTCAAAAGCTCATAAAAATGGACTAAAAGCACCTACATCAATGGCGTGAGTTACTACAGCTAATAAATGATTGAATATTCTACTTATTTCTAAAAATATAACTCTAGATACTGAACATACACTACTTATTCTTAGTAGTAATAATTTTTCTATAGTATAACAATATATCTCTTCTTGTGCAACTATTGAAACATAGTCTAAGCGATTAAAATAAGGTATACATTGATTCCAATTACGTAATTCAATAAGTTTTTCACTACCTCTGTGTAACAAACCAATCTCTGGTTGTACTCATCTAAGATTTTCACCCTCAACAAAAGTAATCATTCTTAATACTCCATGTGTACTAGGGTGGTGTGGTCCAAAATTAAAAACTAAACATCAAATGAATGCTTTCACAACCTGCATCTTAACGTTAGTTTGTCTTTACATAATCTATGCGAATCAACAAATAACATTAATATTTAATTTTTATTCTATTGTAGTTCTATTATTCTTAAACTTCTTTTCAATAAATGATATCTATTTACTATCATTCTTTATAGGTTTAATTTATTCTGGAGCTGTAATCATTGGTTTTGTATTTGTATTAATGATAATAGATCTTAATGTTTTTAATCTTAGAAATAATCTATCCTTGATTTCATTTGGTTTCTTTATGAATCAGCAATGTTATAATTCTTTTAGTTTTCTAATGATTCACTTTAGTCTTAGTTTTCTATTTAATCTACGTAAAATAAAACAATACTAGAAAGACATAATGTATGAAATCATCACTGAGTGAAAAGTTCTTTATTTATTGATGGATTAGTTGTTAGTTTACTTTCTTTATTTCCACTGGTGATCTTTTCTATCCATACCATTAAATGACTACGACATGCAAGTTGTTGCAGAAGTGTTCTATCATGATTATAACGGTTTACTATGATTGATTGGGTTCTAGTTTTGATCTATTTTATATTGGCTTCTGTTATCCAATATTAATTAAAAAGTCATTAATAATAATTCATAACATAAATCAAAAGATAACTATATTAAAAAGATCATAACTGTCTAAAATGACTTATGGCTGACTTGTAAAGATAATAATAAAGGAAATATAAATAATAGTTCATACTCAAATATAAGAAAAGTTAAAGCAACTGTATAAAAAGTTATTTCATATTTAACACGAGCAACAGTTTTTTGAAATAAGCCGCATTCATAAGAGGCATAATGACTAGTTTCAAACCGATTACCTAACATAAGAGCCATTATAACTAAACTAAAGGAAGTAAAGATTCATCGGGCACCATTATTCACA
>JAAZYM010000044.1 GCA_014239655.1 Flavobacteriales bacterium
AACTATCTAATACCGGAAATGAAGCAAAAACCATATTAGGTATAAAAAAAAGAAATAATATTATTTTTCTCATAACAGAACTATTAATTAAACTCACCCATTACAGCAGACAAATAAAGTATCATCGCAACCAACCATATTATAGCTAATATTCCTATAACTTGCCAGAATGTTAATGGTGTTCGTGAAGCCCTAATTGACTCTGCCTTTACTCCATTAACAAAACCTTTACTCTTTAATCTTTTTCTATAATCTTGCATACTCTCATTTTTTAATGGATACTTATAAAGTGAATCTACAGCAACTTCTTTATATATCTTTCCATTTTCAATAATCGTATCATTGAATTGTACATCTGATATAACTGGGAATGAAGCAAAAACACTAACTGGAAAAAGAAATATTAAAATTATTAGGTTTCGCATAATTAACCACAAATAAAATAATAATAATCTAAACTACTATGCCAGGCATAGTAATTACGAATCATATATAGTCTTAATCTTATCACATAATGCTAAAGCAAAATCATTATGCTGATAGGCATCCCAATGAATCCCATCGATAGTATTTATTTTCACAAAATCAGCAGCATCTAGAAAATCAATAGCTAATTCTTCAGCAATAGCTTTATATAAAGGAGCTAATGCAACCGCCTTATGATTTGTATCAACAAAACTATCTAGAATAGTATCAGAATTTTCTTCTATATGTGTTGGGGAAATTAAAACAACAGATTTACTGTTAAAATACTCATTACTAATAATGTTCTGACACACTAATTTCATGTCAGATGCAATATCATTAGCAGAACGATTAAAATTACTCTTAAGATCATTAGTCCCTAACATAACAATCACTAAATCGATTGGAGAATTTGTTTCAATAAGAACAGGAAGTAGATCAATAGCACTTCTAAATTTTCTGAAATATCCTAAGCCATACTCCTGTTTCTCATCTACATTTGTAGTACGACCATTAAGTCCCTCCTCTATAACATAATAATTATCACCTAAGAGATTCTGTAGAACACCTGTCCATCTAATTTCTCTTGGAAATCTAGTTTGTGTTGCAGGGTCGTATCCCCAGGTATTTGAGTCTCCAAAACAAAGTATATTCTTCATTTTAGTGTGTTCCTTCTTCAACTAATCCACCTTCTTCGTCCCAGAGCTTATATTTCCCTGATACGGCACCATTTTTAAATGTTAACATCGATTTTGGCTGTCCATTATTATGCCAAAACCTAGAAACACCATTCTTTAATCCATTCTGAAATTGAATCTCAAAGATCATCAGATCACCTTCATATTGACAGCTAAATCCTGTAAACAAATTATCATTTAGATAATACCTTTGTCCACCATCAACTGTTAAACTATCTGGAGAGACTCTTAATGCATCTGAAGGAAGATTAACCATCTCTTCATCTTTATTATCTACCGATGAATTAGATTCAATATTTAACACTTGATTGTCATCAGAAATCTTGGTGATTTTAACTTTTTTCTTCTCCGGCTTTTGATCATTATTTTCTTTCTCTATATTCTGATTCTCTACATTACCACCACACGAAATAAACAGAACACTTAAAAGAAAAGCTATATAATTATTTTTAATCATCTTGTTTTTTTAATTATTACTCTAATATTATTTTCTTATCTACTCTACCATTATCATAGATGTAAAATAACACCTTATTTTTACTTTCATTAACTTCTCTAGAGAGAATATCAACTATCCTACTATTACTATTACTAGTAAAATTAATGTTTTGTATAGATGCTGGCACTGATGTATTTTCAAATACCCTAACATGACCACTAGAAAATCCATTATCTGCATTAAATGGTGCTCCAATAATAATTCTCTCCCCAGAATTACTTAGACAAACTGCCGCACCACTATAATTATTAGCAGCCTCTCCATCAATATCTTGACCTATTTGGAACCAACTACCTCCAACATTATTAAAAACTCTTGTATGACCTTTATTTGATGTTGTCTGATTATTTGCATCATTCATATAACCACCTACTGCAAGAACAGTCCCTGTACTATTTAATGAAACTGATTTGCCAAAATAATCACTTGTTGCCTCACCATCTAGATCTTGACCTATCTGTGTCCATGTTCCTAATATATTCTCATAAACTCTTGCATGCCCCGCATTAAATCCAGCATCATCATTTCCAGAAGCACCAACAGCAAGAATATTTCCATTATCATTTAAAGATACTTCCCTACCAAAGTCATCTCCGGAAGCTTCCCCATCAATATCTTGACCCGTTTGAACCCAATTACCACCTGAATTTTCATAAACTCTAACATGACCAGCATCTAATGCACTACCATCATTTTCCTTGGCTGCAATAGCAACAACATCACCATCACCACTTAGTGAAACAGAATAACCACTTAAATCATCCGCAGCTTCACCATCAATATCCGAACCAATTTGAGTCCAAAGACCAAAGATTTCTCCATATACTCTAACATGTCCTGAAGCATTACCATTACCAGAATTCTTAGATGCTCCTACAGCCAAGATAGTACCAGAATTATTTAATGATACTGAACGACCACATTCATCCCCAGCGGCTTCACCATCAATATCTAAACCAATTTGAGTCCATTGTCCAGAACCACTACCATATTGATATACCCTAACATGACCGGCATCTGCTCCATTTCCTGAATTATATGGAGCTCCTATTGCAACAATATTCCCATCATTATTCAACGCAACACTAGAGCCACTACCATCATCAGCAGCTTCACCATCAATATCCTGTCCTTTCTGTGTCCAAACACCAAAAACATATTCATATACTCTAACATGTCCAGAATTAGCTCCATTATCATCATTAGACAGTGCACCTGCAGCTATAACTGTTCCGTCTCCATTAATAGCTACTGCATGACCAATTCTATCTTCAACGGCTTCACCATCAATATCTATACCTACTTGATTCCAACCTTGACTAAAGCAAAGAAATGGAACAAAGATTATAATATAAATTAATCTCTTCATTTTAATAATTTTAATTAACTATAAATTCTTTTGTGACTACCTCATTCTCAATAATAACGGAAACAAAATAGACTCCAGCTTTCAATCCATTTAAATCAATTGTTTCATTTATCCTTCCTATTGAAGCTTTCTTAGCTCTAGATTGATTCACTATAGATCCAATTTCATTATAAACAGTCCATCTATAGTCGTGTGGCTTATCTAAAATAAATGTTAAGCTTATCTGATCAGTCGTTGGATTTGGAAAAACATTTATACTTAAATCATCCGATAAATCATTCCCAGATGATAAGAGAATATTTGGTGATGGAAGATTAATCTGGTACACACCATTACCATATGTAGCCACAACTAATAAATCATCTGATGATCTAAATTGAATATCCTCAACAATTGTAGATCCAAATTCTTCAAATCCTATTTGCTCCCAAATAGTATTCTCCCCATCTAAATCTCTGGTTCCAAAAAGCCCTACTGTAGTTCCAACAAGATATAAAGTATCATCATCAAATGGAATAATAACTGCTGTTCTACATGAAGGACCGTTCCCAGAACCTGTAGTAGTTTCTTCTAGATTTCCAGCTATCTTCTCCCATGACTGCCCTCCATCTAAACTATGAAATAAAGAATAGACACTATAATTAGAATACACGCAGATTATTTCATCTGCATTTGTAGGATTTATTGCAATATCATGAGTATATGAATTTTGTCCAGTTGGAGGGCCCGCCAACATAGTCCTTGGAGGATCTCCAATATGTGCATTATCAATCCTATACATATATTTTGATGAAGTTCCAATATATAAAATATTAGGTGGGCTTACGGATGTATTCAAAGTAGAAATCTGCATTCCAGGATGTAATGAATCACTGAAAAACTCCCATCCAAAATTTGATTGAATATTTGAATTATTATATTGAATAGTATTCAAAGAATTATGTCTCCAAACCTTATTTTTTTCGGCCCAAAACAAAAGATTATCATCATTACTATCCATAGCTAATGGGTTCTTCCACAAGTATTTTGTACTATCACAAGAAGCAGGATCCATCCTTTGGAATGCCATTGAAGCTCCTGTATTATCTAATTTCATCTTATATAATGGTCCTCTTTGTATTGACATATAAAAATCCTCCTCATTATCAGCTATTCCTGCAAGCATCCCATCCCCATTAAAAGGCATTTTCCATGTTGCATTAGAATTTGAAGAAAAAGTCACTCTATTTCCATTATCTTGAAGTCCTGCATGCATTACAGAAGAATTTGGGTTTTTACTAATAGTAGCAGTATATAATTGAGTGGTATTATATCCATTATTCAATGAAATCCAATCAACTGTATCCTTATATACATCTAATGTCTTATAGATTCCCCCATCATTTCCATTTATCATTACTTTATCATCTGATGGTAGATAAAGAATTTCATGTTGATCAGGATGATGATTTGGATAAGAGCCCCAGTTTTCATGACCCGAGCTTGATCCTGGCATATATCCACCAATAATTGAAGTGTTATTTGGAGATGTAAATCCATCAGTAGAGCGCCATAGATTGGTCCCTCCTATTATAATAATATTTGTATCAGTTGGATGAACATTAACAACTAGATCATAAGATCCCTGAGCATTGAAATTATCAAAAGTAGTAGGCTGATTTGCTGGAATATTTGCAGATAAATCCGTCCACTGCCCTCCTGCACCTGTACCATCTCCAGATATGTATTCATATTTCCAAAGTGATGTCCACGTACTTCCATTAAAGAATGTTTCTGTATACTGACCATATCCTGTTGTTTCAGCAGCAATAAAATATACTACATTTTCATTTGATGGACTAACCCCGATCTCAACTCGACTATATCCTGGTGAAAATGCAGGAGGAAGAATATTCTTCCAAGTTTGACCATCTGCTGATCTCCATATTCCTCTATCAGTACAATTACTTGATATTGTCGCATACACAACACCTGTAGAAGTGACTTCAACATCTGTATATTGATAATAATTACTATTAGGACCTCCTAATTGTTTTGTCCAACTCATACCACCATCTTCTGTTCTATAAATATCTCCACGAGTAGCAGCATATAATACATCTAGACTATCATTACTAGGATCTGTTTTTAAACTAAACATAAAGTCAAAATCACCATCTAATGATGTTGGAGTATTAGTAGTTGTAATTGGAAGAGAATCCCATGAAAGACCACCATCAATAGATTTCCAGATACCATTACCATAAATTGATATATTAATAACATATGAACCTCTGTTTTCTCCTGTTCCAAAATACCATATATTCTCTTTTCCTGGTCTTCTATCTTGAGTTAAACAACTTATCCTATGCTCTTGACCTGGATTTGTGGTCATATCCCAAGATTGGCCACCATCAGTTGATCGAAACATTCCTCCTGATGCTCCACCAGCTAACATGATATTTTCATCTACAACATCTAAACATAATGCTCTAGTTCTTCCACCAACATTAAATGGCCCCCTATGAGACCAATTATTCTTTGTAAAAGAATTAGATTTTGGGATATTTTTTGAAAAGATTAATTCTTTTTGTCTTATGTTTTTTGGAATCTCTCCTGTATTAGGATCGGCTAAACGTTGATTATCCCATATATCCCTTTCAATTGAATTCTCAAATGGATAAAGAGCTAAACTTTCTTTCTTCTCCTGACAAGAAAATAAAATCAAACAAAAAATAAAGATAATAGCCTGAATAAATTTCATGTGTTTTTTTTATGTAAAAATATCATTTTATTTGATATATTAAAATCATTAGTAAAAGTGTAAATTTGCAATCTGATCTACTTTTCAAATATGCAAGATACAACGATATATAAACCAAAAAATAAAGTTAGAATAGTTACGGCTGCCAGCTTATTTGATGGGCATGATGCAGCAATAAACATAATGAGAAGGATCATCCAATCAACAGGATGTGAAGTCATTCACTTAGGTCATGACAGAAGTGTTGAAGAAGTAGTAAACTGCGCCATTGAAGAGGATGCAAATGCTATAGCAATGACTTCCTATCAAGGAGGGCATATTGAATACCTCAAATATATGTTTGATTTACTAAAAGAAAAAGGTGCTAACCATATTAAAATATTTGCCGGTGGCGGTGGAACAATACTACCAGATGAAATCAAAGAACTAGAAAAGTATGGGATAACAAAAATTTATCATCCAGATGATGGAAGAAAAATGGGGCTTCAAGGAATGATAAATGATTTGGTTAAAAAATCAGACTATTCTTTAGGAAAGGAGATAGACAATAAGAACCTAATTGAGAGATTAAATAAAAAAGATTGTAATACAATATCTAGATTAATAACAGCAGTAGAGAACTTTCCTAAACTACACAAAAAAACTCTGTCATTAATAAATCAGCAAGCAAAAAAATCAAAGACCCCAGTATTAGGGATAACTGGAACAGGAGGGGCAGGAAAATCTTCACTAGTTGATGAGCTTGTAAGAAGATTTATTTTAGATTTTACCGATAAAGAGATTGCTATAATCTCTGTTGATCCTTCTAAAAGAAAAACGGGCGGAGCATTACTAGGAGATAGAATAAGAATGAACTCCATAGAATCAAATAGAGTATATATGCGCTCTTTAGCTACAAGACAAGCTAATCTTGCCCTTTCTGTACATGTTAACGATGCTATTAGTATTCTAAAAGCAGCAAAATACGATCTTATAATCCTTGAAACATCTGGAATAGGTCAATCAGATACTGAAATACTTGAACACTCAGACATCTCTTTATATGTTATGACTCCAGAATATGGAGCTGCAACCCAGCTTGAAAAAATTGATATGCTTGATTTTGCAGATTTAATATCCATAAATAAATTTGATAAAAAAGGAAGTTTAGATGCTCTTAGAGATGTCCAAAAACAATACCAAAGGAATAATCAAAGATTTGATGAGCCTATAAAATCCATGCCAGTATACGGAACTATTGCCTCTCAATTTAATGACCCAGGAACCAATACACTATATCTTGAAGTAATGAAGAAATTCAATGATAAAGGAATAGGGAATTTTCCTTCATCATTCAAGATTACAGATGAGATGTCAGAAAAAATATTTGTAATCCCATCTAAAAGAATAAGATATCTTTCTGAAATAACAGAAAACAATAGAGCATACGACAACTGGGCTTTACAACAAAAAGAGATAGCGCAAAAATTATACTCCATACATAACTCATTATTATTATTAGACAAAGCATCAAAAAAAACAAAAGATGAGTTAAAAGAAAAGTATAATGAATTATTAAAAGATCTAGACCCAAAAAACAAAACGTTAATTGATAATTGGCCTGAACTTCAATCTAAATACAAACAAGACATCTTTAATTATGATGTGAGATCAAAAAAACTATCCATCCAAACACATACCAGATCATTATCTAACACTAAAATTCCTAAGGTTACATTACCAAAATATGAAGGATGGGGAGACCTTCTACATTGGCAATTACAAGAAAATGTCCCTGGAGAATTCCCTTTTACATCAGGATTGTTTCCATTTAAAAGAGAAGGTGAAGACCCAACAAGGATGTTCGCAGGAGAAGGAGGTCCTGAGAGAACAAATAGAAGATTTCATTATGTAAGTCTAGATATGGATGCAAAAAGGCTTTCAACAGCTTTTGACTCTGTTACATTATATGGTAATGATCCTGGAGAAAGACCTGATATCTATGGAAAAATAGGGAATGCAGGAGTCTCTATCTGTTGTCTTGATGATATGAAAAAACTATATTCTGGTTTTGATCTAACAAATCCTATGACCTCAGTAAGTATGACAATTAATGGTCCTGCCCCAGTTTTACTTGCCTTCTTTATGAATACAGCAATAGATCAAGAATGTGAAAAATATATAATTGAGAATAAACTAGAAAAAGAAGTAGAAAAAAAGATAAGAAAAATATATAAACAAAAAGGTACAAAAAGGCCAGAGTATCAAGGAAAAATCCCTGAAGGAAACAACGAGCTCGGACTACTTTTACTTGGTGTCACTGGAGACAAGGTATTACCTGAAAAGGTATATAATAAAATAGTAAAAAAGACATTAAATCAGGTAAGAGGAACAGTTCAGGCAGATATTTTAAAAGAAGATCAAGCCCAAAATACTTGTATTTTTAGTACAGAATTTGCTCTAAGAATGATGGGAGATGTCCAAGAGTTTTTTATTCAGAAAGAAATAAAAAACTTTTATTCAGTATCTATCTCTGGATATCATATAGCAGAGGCCGGTGCAAACCCAATCTCACAACTAGCATTTACACTTTCAAATGGATTTACATATGTTGAATATTATCTAAGCAGAGGAATGGATATTAATGATTTTGGTCCTAACCTATCATTCTTCTTTAGTAATGGTATTGACCCTGAATATTCTGTAATTGGTAGAGTTGCAAGAAGAATTTGGGCAAAAGCAATGAAAAACAAGTATAATGCCGACAAGAGAGCTCAGATGCTAAAATATCATATCCAAACATCTGGAAGATCATTACATGCTCAAGAAATAGATTTTAATGACATAAGAACTACCCTTCAAGCACTATATGCTATATATGACAATTGTAATTCTTTGCATACAAATGCATATGATGAGGCAATAACAACACCAACTGAAGAATCAGTTAGAAGAGCGATGGCTATTCAGCTTATAATAAATAAAGAACTTGGCTTAACAAAAAATGAAAATCCTCTTCAAGGATCATTTATTATTGAAGAATTAACTGATTTAGTTGAAGAAGCTGTATTGATTGAATTTGACAGAATAACTGAAAGAGGTGGTGTGCTAGGTGCAATGGAAACTATGTACCAAAGAAGTAAAATTCAAGAAGAATCTCTTCATTATGAAACCTTAAAGCATTCGGGTGATTTTCCAATAATTGGTGTCAATACATTTATGAACAAGAAAGGATCTCCAACGATCATTCCTAATGAGGTTATTAGAGCATCAAAAAAAGAAAAAGCATACCAAATTAAAATGCTTAAAGAATTACATAACACAAATGAAGAAAACGCAAAAGAATCATTAAAAAATATTCAGAAGGCTGCAATAATGAACCAAAATATTTTTGAAGAACTAATGAATACAACCAAAACATGTTCATTAGGAGAAATAACAAATAGTTTATTTGAAGTTGGTGGTCAATATAGAAGAAATATGTAGCATGAAAAGATTATTGATATTATTTATCTTACCCCTATCGTTAATAGGTCAGAATATAGAACAAATATTTTCTGGAAAAAATGAAATATACTTCTCATTTGATTATAAAAACAAACAAGAATTAGACAATCTCTCTAAAATCATTTCTCTAGATCATAAAACAAACAAATACACTGCATATGCCTATGCCAACAAGATACAATTTAATAACTTTCTAAAAAGAGATGTTAAATACCAAATAATTAACAACAATGTATATTATAATAATATTTCAAAAAATAATTGGGACTATTATCCAACATACAATCAATATGTAGATATGATGTATGCTTTTGCAGACTCATTCCCTCAAATATGTAAGATACATTCTCTGGGAACACTAAATTCAGGGCGAGAAATATTAATAATAAATATCTCGGACAATGTCTATCAAAGAGAGAATGAACCTTCTTTTTTATATACATCTTCAATGCATGGTGATGAACTAACTGGTTATGTCTTAATGTTAAGATTAATTGATGATATACTCAACAACTACAATTCAGATAGCTACATTACTAATCTAGTTAATGAGATAGATATATGGATAAACCCACTAGCAAATCCAGATGGCGCATATGCAGGGAGTAATAATAATGTATGGGGAGCAACTAGATCAAATGCAAATTTTGTTGATCTTAATAGAAACTATCCTGACCCTCAAGATGGGCCACACCCTGATGGAAATCCTTGGCAAGATGAAACATTAATGTTTATGGGACTCTCTGACACTATAAATTTCAATATATCATCAAACCTACATACTGGAGCTGTTGTAGCTAATTATCCATGGGACACATGGCCTCAACTCACTGCAGATGATAACTGGTGGCGACATGTATGTAATGAATATGCTGACACATGCCAATACTATGGTAGCTCAAATTACTTTACTGGCTTTGATGATGGAATTGTTAATGGATATGACTGGTATGAAGTAGATGGTGGTAGACAAGATTATATGAACTATTTTAAGCAGTGTAGAGAATTTACACTTGAACTTTCTAATGACAAAACACCAGACCCTTTAGATTTACCAAGTTTCTGGAATGCCAATTACCATTCCTTCTACAATTATATGGAACAATCGTTATATGGGTTACGTGGCATAATTACAGATAGTATAACTGGATTACCATTAGAAGCAAGAGTTGAAATTGTTAATCATGACATGGACAGTTCTCATGTTTATTCTAGCCTTCCTATTGGAAATTATCACAGATATATATATCAAGGAAGTTATCAATTTACATTTAGTAAGAATGGATATCATAGTAAAAACATAAACGCTTCTATTATAAATAATAACATCACATTTCTAGATGTTCAGCTTGTCCCTACTAGTTTTGTTTCAATTAAAGAAATAAAAACACAAAACAAAACTACAGAATCAATTGACTTGCTAGGAAGAAAAAATAATAAAACAATAAAAAACTTAAAAATTAACCTCAACAATGATGGGTCTATAACTAAAAAGATCATCATTGAATAAACACTACTAATTATGAAAAAAACACTGTTAATATTATTATGTTTTCCTTTCTTTCTTTTTGCACAAGACTCGCAAAAGAGAATGAAAAAAAAACTAGATAATCAATCAAAATATCAAACTATAAATATTAAAGACAAAATACCTTCTATTGAAACTGAATTAAAATCAGTAAAAGAAACTTGGTTTTCACTAGAATCAATGAAGGCACAAAATGGTCTGATTGTAATATTTACATGTAATACTTGTCCTTTTGTTGTTATGTGGGAGGATAGATATGAGCTTATTGAAAAACTAGCCAAAGAAAATAATCTAGGACTAGCATATGTTAATTCTAATTACAAAAAAAGAGATGGAGATGATTCTTTCGAAGAGATGAAGAAACATGCTAAAAAAATGCAGTACTCTTACCCTTACTTACTTGATGAGAAAAGTAAATTAGCTAATGCCTTTGGCGCAAAAACCACCCCTCATGTCTTTCTGTTTAATTCTGCAGATGAACTTGTATACAAGGGATCTATAGATGATAATCATAAAGATATAAATCAAGTTAAAAAATTCTATCTAAAAGATGCAATTAAACAATTAACCACTGGAAAAAGAGTGTTTCCAAGTGAGACTGAACCTGTTGGTTGTAGCATAAAAAGATATAACCCATAAATGTATGATGTCGTTATTTTAACCGACTATAGATATGAAAATCCAAAAGAAACCAATTGGTATATCCAACAAGTCTTAACAGAGGATCAGTTACTCCAAGAAGAACTTGAAAAGAAAGGATTAAAAATCTGTAAAAAAGATTGGAATTCTACTAATTTCAATTGGAGAAACACAAAGCATGCAATCTTTCGTTCTACATGGGACTACTTTGATAAATTTAATGATTTTTTTTCTTGGTTAGAAAAAAACAAATCCAAAACCAATTTTATTAATTCATATGAGCTAATAAAATGGAATATTGATAAAATATATCTAAAAGAATTATCAAAAAAAGGCATTAATATCGCGCCTACTATCTTTATTAAAAAAAATGAGAAAATAAATTTAGAGCTATTATTTAACCAAACAAGATGGAATGATGTGGTAGTCAAGCCTGCAATATCTGGTGCAGCAAGACATACATATAGAATTAATAAAAAAAATTACATAAATTATAATAATCTCTTTAATAAACTAATTTTAAATGAAGATTTTCTTTTTCAAGAATTCTTAGAAAACATTCTTACTGCAGGAGAAATATCTTTAATTCTGATAGGAGGAAAATATACCCATGCGGTACGAAAAATAGCTAAAAAAGGTGATTTTAGAGTTCAGGATGATCATGGTGGCACTGTAGAGATCCATAGATCAACAAAAGATGAAATATTATTTGCAGAGAACTGTATTAAATTATGTCCAAAAAAAGCAAGCTATGCTAGAGTAGATATTATATATGACAATCATGGAGAAATATCTCTAAGCGAATTAGAATTAATTGAACCCGAATTGTGGTTTAGAAATAATAATAAAGCAGCAACACTATTAGCTGATGAGATATTTAAACTATTCTGATTCTACTTCTGAGAAACTAAAAAGATATCAAATTCAATATCATCATATATTATTTTATCTCCAAGATCCTTAAAGATATTTCCAGATTTATATTCAACACCCCATTTTGTTCGATCAATAATAATTTTTGCTATTGCGTTAAACCCTCTTCTTGAAGAATTAACTTCTGCTAAAAAGGAGATTGGATTAGTAATCCCTTTAATAGTCATATTACCATACATCTGATGCTGCATGCCTTCTAATTTCTCAACACTAGTAATTGAAAGAACAACCTCTGGAAACTCATCAACAGCAAAGAAATCTTCAGCTTTAAGGTGGTCTACAAGATATTTATTTTTCTTTTCTGACTCTATATCAGTACAGGTAATAGAAGACATATCTATAACAAAATTACCACCTACAAGACGACCATGGTCAAAAGTTAAATGTCCACTCTTTAAACTAACATTACCAGTGTGAGAGCCTGTTGGTTTGCTTCCAGTCCATATTATTGTAGAATTATTTTTATTTGCTTTAATATCATTAGTATGTATAGTAAAAGAAATTTGACATAAGAATAACGCTGCAATTATTAGAGAAAATGTTTTTTTTAGCATGATAGTAATATAATTTTAGACAAAATTAAATAATTTTACGATAACATAAGATGAAATGAGTGAGATAAAAAAAATATTATTTAAAGATAAAGAAGATATGGAAAAATGTTTTTCCATTAGAAAAGAAGTATTCATAAAAGAACAAAAATGTGATCCAAAAGATGAATATGAAAATGAAGAGGAATCAATACATTTTTTACTAACTAAAAATACAATACCTTGCGCAACAGCAAGATACAGAAAAACAGAAAAAGGAATTAAAATGGAACGATTTGCTGTATTAAAATCTCAAAGAGGAAAAGGATATGGTTTAGAAATACTAAAAGCTATTATAAATGATATCTCAACGACAAAATGCACAAAATATCTTCATGCTCAAGTACAAGTTGTTAAATTTTATGAGAAAGCGGGTTTTAAGAAAGTTGGAGAGAAATTTGATGAAGTAGGAATCATGCATTATAAAATGATTTTAGCATAAACTTAAAAGAAAATTACTCTACATTTACACCCAATAAATAAAAACAAAACACAATGAAACAGATAGTTTATCTTATAATACTAAGCCTATTATTTTCATGCACAAACGATCTAAAAAAAGAAAAAGAAATATTTGGTAATTTAGAAATGACTGAAGAGGGAAAAATAAGTGGTGAAAAATTATTAGAAACCTTAGCAATACAAGACTCTGTTCAAGTAAAGATTGAAGCAGTAATTAATAGTATATGCCAAAAGAAAGGATGTTGGATGTATGTTGACTTAGGGAAAGAAACAGAAATGCTTGTAAGGTTTAAAGACTATGGTTTCTTTGTTCCTATGGATGCCACTGGAGATACAGCAATTATTGAAGGGCTTGCTAAGGTTGACACATTATCTGTAGAATGGTTAAAACATCTTAAGGAAGATGCAAATGCTTCACAAGAAGAAATTGATGCTATAACTGAACCAAAAATAACCTACAGTATTGCTGAAGCAACAGGAGTAATTATATATTAATAATTTGTATAAATCAATTCTTTATTCTCTAATTATTTGTTGCATAATTGGTTGCTCTAACACAACTAAAGAATGCAAAGAGAAGCCCTTAAATCCTAATGGAGACAGTGAATTAGCAATAGTAATGAGAAATTTATATCTGAACACCTTAGATGTTAAAAAAGAAATTATTAAAAATCCAAACTCTTCAATAAATCAAATATTACAAAAAGAAACTATAGAAAGATTCACAAAAAACTACTTAGCTATAAACACTGCAAAACCAACTGAAAAAGATTTAAGAAAAGATGGGATCTATGCTAGCTATGCTGATTTATATATAAATTCTGCAGAAAACTTTTTAAATAACAAAACAAAGAAAAACTATAATCTCATGGTTAGTAGCTGTATTCAATGTCATGAGAGATTTTGTTTTGGAGCAATTAATACAATAAATAAATTACATCTTAAATAGATGAATCTTGAAGTTATTACAACTAAAGATGGATCTAACACTATAGACAACAAAGATTTAGATGAAAGCTACCATTCTAAAAATGGCGCAATCAATGAATCAAAACACATATTTATTCAAAATGGGCTTTTATCTTGTAATAAAAACCCTATAAATATACTAGAGATAGGTTTTGGCACGGGATTAAATGCTTTATTAACACAGGTTACTTGTGATAAAAGAAAAATTAAAAATATATATCATACTATAGATAACAATCCTATTAAATCTAACAAGTACAATGCGCTTAATTTCTGCAAAGAACTAAAAATAGATAATACCGATTTTCTAAAAATGCATAATGGAGCATGGGATAAAGAACTTACAATCTCTGATAACTTTACATTATTAAAAATCCATAATAATCTTCAAAGCTTCAATAATAAAATAAATTATGACATAATCTATTTTGATGCCTTTTCTCCAGAAAAACAACCAGAATTATGGAAAGAAAATATTTTTAGAAATCTATTTAACAGTTTAAATAAACAAGGAATATTAGTCACCTACTGCGCAAAAGGGGAAATTAAAAGAAGATTAAAAAAAGTAGGATTTAAAATTAAGTCTCTACCTGGACCAACTGGAAAGAGAGAAATAACACAAGCTAAGAAAATATAGAATCTAAAAGATTTTTTATTCCTTTATATGCAGTAAAAAAAAGTATTGGCAATAAACATATTGCAATAATAATTACTGTATAACTATCATGTCTTAGATGATTAAATCCAATAAATAAAAGATTAGCATCAATAAAAATTATTAAAACAGTTATTGATAGCCAAATCCCTGCTTGAACTAATTTTTCTTTATCCATCTAAATTATTAATCACTTTTCTTACCGAACCATATTCCATTAGTAGTTTCTTTGATTTATCATAAGAAAAAGAAGTTTTTCGCATTATCATCTTTATTCCTCTTTCTACTAATTTAGAATTTGATAATTGCATATCAACCATCTTATTACCTAAGATCCTACCAAGTTTTATCATAGATGTAGTTGTAATCATATTCAAAACCAATTTCTGGGCTGTCCCCGCTTTCATTCTTGTACTTCCTGTTACAAATTCTGGCCCAACTATAATCTCGATTGGAATATCAGAAACTAAACTTAATGGAGAATTGATATTACATACTATACACCCAGTAGAAATACCATTCTTTTGACATTCATCCAATGCTCCAACTACATATGGTGTTGTTCCAGATGCAGCAATACCAACAACAATATCACTAGTACTTACATTGTATTTTTTTAAATCTTCCCATCCTAAATTCGAGTCATCTTCTGCAAATTCAACAGCCTTTCTTATTGCACCATCTCCACCTGCTATTAATCCAACAACTAATTCATGAGGAACACCAAATGTAGGAGGACACTCAGATGCATCAAGAATACCTAGCCTTCCAGATGTTCCTGCCCCAATATAAAATAATCTTCCCCCATTCTCAAGCTTATTAACAACCTGATTAACTAATTCAGTAATGTCAGAGATTTTTTCTTTAACTACAGAGGATACTGTACTGTCTTCTTTATTGATATTTTTTAACAGCTCTTCTGTACTCATTTTCTCTAAAGCATCATAATGAGAATCAGATTCTGTTATTTTACTCATAAATCTTAGTAGAGCTCAGGGAATTTTTGTGGATTTACCTCATGCATCATATTATAAACCTTTTCAAATACATCTTCAATTGAAGGCTTGCTGAAATAATCTCCATCTTTACCATATGCACAACGATGAGCTTTTGCAGCAAGAGTCTGAGGCTCACTATCTAAATGATAAAATGCTTTTTGATCTTCTATAATATTTTGTAATATATAAGCACTTGCTCCTCCTGGAACATCCTCATCAACAACTAATAGTCTATTTGTTTTTTTAACACTCTCAATAATCATACTATTAACATCTAATGGAACTAATGTCTGAACATCAATAACCTCTACATTAATACCTAGTTCTTCTAATTGTGTAGCAGCTTCACTCACAATTCTCCATGTTGATCCATAAGTAACCACAGTAACATCAGTTCCATACTTAGTTACTTCTGGAGTACCAAGTGGTGTTCTAAATTCACCCATATTACTTGGTAAACGCTCTTTCACCCTATAACTATTCAAACATTCTACAACCATAGCAGGTTCATTGGAAGCCATAAGAGTATTATAAAAACCAGCAGCTTTAGTCATATTTCTTGGAACACAAATATTTACTCCCCTAGTTCCATGAATAATCATTCCCATAGGTGATCCAGAATGCCATATCCCCTCTAATCTATGACCTCTAGTTCTAATAATTACTGGAGAGATTTGACCTCCATGTGTTCTGTAATGCAGTGTAGCAATGTCATCAGCCATTGTTTGAAAAGCATATAATAAATAATCTAGATATTGCATTTCAGCTATTGGTCGAAGACCTCTTAATGAAAGACCTATTCCTTGCCCTAAAATTGTTGTCTCTCTAATACCTGTATCACTTACCCTAATTTCTCCATATTTTTCTTGTAAGCCTTCAACTCCTTGATTCACACCACCAATTTTTCCTACATCTTCTCCAAAAATCATTGCCTCAGGGATATTACTAAACATCTTGTCAAAGTTATCTCTAAGAATAATTCTTGCATCAACTTCTTCAACATCATCACTATATTCTGGCAAAACCTCTTGTATCCTTCTTGAGGAAAATTCAGTTTCATTATATAGATTAGTATTATATCTAAAAGAACTTTCTGATTTTATTTTATTAATAAAACTAACTAATTCAGTCTTGTCTACATCATTATTTGAAGCAATACGTACTAATACTTTTCTAGCTACTGATAAGAAATCTCTTCTAAATAAACCAAATGATGCAGATTGTTTTAAATCAGTCATCCATCCATCTAATTCTTTTATCTCACACTGACTAGATATGTTATTTAAAATCACAAAAAGCTCATCTAATTCAGATTTTAAAGGATTCTGATATTCTAACCAGGCTTCTTTTTTAGATTGTTTAACAGATTCTTTAACCTCTTGAAGAATATTATCTAATTCTTCTTGTGTTGCAATTTTATTATTTACAATCCATTTTTCAAATTGTAATAAACAATCATAATCTTTCTCCCATTGAAGCCTTTCCGCACTCTTATACCTTTCGTGAGATCCAGAAGTTGAATGACCTGTCGGTTGAGTCATATCAACAACATGAACTATTGATGGAATATGATTTTCTCTAGCTAATTTTTCAGCCTTTTCATATGTCTCAACCAATGCTGGATAATCCCACCCTCTAACTTTAAAAATCTCAAACCCTTCTCCTTTATCATCTCTCTGAAAACCTTTTAATGCCTCAGACACATCTGACTTAGTCATCTGAACTTCATTTGAAACTGATATACCATATCCATCATCCCATACAGATATTATTGCTGGAACTTGTAATACTCCAATTGCATTAACAGCTTCGAAGAAATGACCCTCTGCACAAGATGAATTACCAATTGTTCCAAATGCAATCTCAGAACCATTATTTGAAAACTTCTTTTTATGAGATAAATCTTTATTATCTCTATATACTTTTGAAGCTTGAGCTAAACCAACTAATCTAGGAAAATTAGAAGCTAAACAAGCCATATCTGATGTAGAATTCTTTTGATTCATTAAATCACGCCATGTTCCATCATCATTTAAAAAACGTGAGCCAAAATGATTCATCATCTGTCTAGATCCCGAACTTGGTTCTGCAGTTAATTCAGGATTACCATATAAATGAGCAAACATCTGCTTTGTTGTTAATTGACCTAAACACATCATTAATGTCTGGTCTCTATAGTATCCAGCTCTAAAATCTCCATTCTTAAAGACTTTTGCAAGTGCAATCTGAGCTAATTCCTTACCATCTCCAAAGATCCCAAAACTTCCCTTCCCAGATAAAACATCTCTCCTTCCTAATAAAGATGATTCTCTAACCTCATTTATTAACCTAAAATCTGATAATATAACTTCCTTAAAACCACCTTTTGACAGTTTATTATTATCATTAACTTTTTTACTCATTAATAGTATGTTTTTTTTAATATAAAAATACGTTCGTAAAATTAATTAATATTTATTTAAATATCTCTTTTAATGATTCAGAAAATGATGAAAATTAAATAATCATAAAAAATTCCGTTTTTTAGAAAAGATTATTAAATTTGCACCCCCTCAATAATGAGGAATAACCACAGAGTTGGTTTAACCAAATTAAATAAGAAAATGGCTACAAGAATTAGACTACAAAGACAGGGAAGAAAAGGTAAACCTATTTACCACATAGTTATAGCTGACCAAAGATCACCTAGAGACGGAAAATACATTGAAAGATTAGGGTTATACAATCCTAATGTAAATCCAGCAATTATAGATCTAGATTTTGACAAATCTGTAGAATGGGTTATGAAAGGAGCTCAACCATCAGATACTGTTAGAGCAATACTTTCTTATAAAGGAGTATATATGAAAAAACACCTTTTAAATGGAGTAGCTAAGGGTGCATTTAATGAGGAAGAAGCTCAAAAGAGATTTGATAAATGGATATCTGAAAAAGAAGAAAAAATCTCAAGTAAAAGAACTAATTTAGAAAAAGAAGAAGCAGCAGCTGAAAAAGCTAAGCTTGAAGCAGAGAAACTATATAATGAGGAGAAAGCTAAAGCTATTAAAGAAAAACAAAATCAATTAGCTGCTGAAGAAGCTGCGCCTACTGAAGAAGCTCCTGCTGAGGAAGAAGCTCCTGCTGAAGAAGCTGTGCCTGCTGAGGAAGAAGCTCCTGCTGAGGAAGAAGCTCCTGCTGAAGAAGAAACTCCTGCTGAAGAAGCTGTGCCTGCTGAGGAAGAAG
>JAAZYM010000073.1 GCA_014239655.1 Flavobacteriales bacterium
CCCATTGACCAAAATCATCTTCTCCTTGGCAACTTCTTAGAACAATCCATCTCAAGTTTGTTTCAATTTCATCATTATTAGAATTGCTATCATCATCATGTGTGTGGGGCTATAAACAAAAAACCCCACGAATGTGGGGCTTGTAAGTGGAAATAATCGTATTGTTTAGTGTGCTTGTTTCTAATCCTTTATCCTATTTTAATTAAAATATTTCCTGTTTTTTGTCCTTTAATTACATATTCGTAAGCTTTAGAGATATCTTCTAAGGCATATTCTCGGTCTATCACAGGATTGAATTTTCCTTTCTCCAAAAGATTGCAAATATAAGGTATCGTTTTCTCTGTACTGTATGGAGTGGGAAATATAACTTTTCTACTTAACACTGAAGTCAATAAGGGATAGAAAATATTTTGAGAATAAGGCCCTAATTCTGTAGATATATAAATTCCTTTTTCTTTTAATAATGTTAAGCACTTTCCAAAAGTACTTTTACCCACTGTATCAAATATAAAGTCATATTTATCATTCTCTTTTGTGAAGTCTTTTTTGGTATAGTCATAAATATTGTCAGCACCTAAAGATTCTATTAGTTTAATGTTTTTAGTATTACAAGTGGCTGTAATGTTTACATCATATTGTCTTACAAATTGTAGAAGGGCAGAACCAATCCCCCCAGTTGCTCCATTTATTAAAATATCTTGTCCAGATTTGATGTTTGTTTTTTGTATGAAACTATAAGCATAATGAGCTCCTTCCAAGCTAGCTGCTGCTTTATCAAAATCAATCTTTTTCGGAATTAGAAATAGATTTTTTACTTTTGTTGTGAAATATGTGGCTTGTGATTGAGAACCTGTATCAATAAAACCAAATACTTTATCGCCAATACTAAAAGACTTAACATTTTTCCCTATTGATTCTACCTTACCTGCAAAATCTGTCCCCAATATTGTTTTTCTCGGTTTAAATAACCCTAAAACAAATCTCATAATAAAAGGTTTGGCTATAAGGTTTGCACAATCAGTTCTATTTACTGTAGTAGCGTAAACCTTTATTAATACTTCATTTTCTTTGGGAATCGGTTTGTCAATGCTTTCAACTTTTATCTGATTTGGTAAACAGTATTTTTTCCGGATTGAAGCTTTCATTTTTAATTCCATTAATTATATATAAATCTAAAAACTATTCCAGAATGTGGGAGAGCCTAAACAACAAGCAGATTGTGTCGCTTTATAAAGAAGTACCATAGCGCTGTTGAAATGAGCATAATAATTCCCCCAGTAAATGATGTAATTAATGAGGTCTTTATGCCATTAATTAAAACCTGAGGAGAAATATTACTAATCTCTGGTACTAAACTAAATGCAGCATTAATTCCAATGTAGGTAGATGATATACCAACTAAAGCACTGAAAATACCTAACAACACGATACTATTTGTATTATATGGCTCTTTGATATTTTTTACTGAAATAAAAATGATACCACCAACTAATAGGAACAATATCATCATAAAGGGTCCGCCATTTAATAAATTCTCTAACATATTAAGTCTCCTTGTTTTTCAATTTCATAAGATTCTTACTTATTATTTCAAATATATCTCTTCTATTCTTGTCATTTTTTTCATCTGTATAAGGCTGATATTCAAGTAGGTCGCCAGGCTGACAATTCAATACAATGCAAATTTTTTCTAAAGTTTCAAATCTAACACCTCTAACATTTCCATTTTTTAACATAGATAAATTTGTCAAGGAAAGCCCTACTGCTTTTGATAGTTCAGTGAGCGAGATTTTTCTCTTTACTAACATAGTATCTAGATGAAATGAAATAGGCATATTATAGATTCGATAATTTAGATTATTAAAGTGGAATATAGTCAGTATTAATTAACAGATATATTGAAATTAGAAGAATGATTAGGTTTGGAGACCACATCCCTATTGCTGGAGATAGAAAGCTTATATCTGCCATTTCTTCTCCACTAATTAATAAAACATAGTAGATTAGGAAAAATCCAAAACTCAAACCA
>JAAZYM010000072.1 GCA_014239655.1 Flavobacteriales bacterium
AATATTATATTGTACTTTTACATTATGATAATTGAGTTCTACAAATATCAAGCTACTGGTAATGATTTTATTATTATTGATGATAGAGAGAATGTCTTTGATTTAAAGGATTCATTGTTAATTAAGTCATTATGCGAAAGGAAGATGGGGATTGGAGCAGATGGTTTGATACTGTTAAGAAATCATGAAGAGTGTGACTTTAGAATGATTTATTTTAATAGTGATGGTTTAGAGTCAACCTTATGTGGAAATGGAGCTAGATGTATTGTTTCTTTTGCTCATTTATTAGATATATCATCCTTAGAAAGTACATTTATGGCTATTGATGGTATTCATAAGGCTCGTATTATTGATTCTGAAGTTTCTATAAAATTTTTAGATATTAATAAGGTTAATTATGATGGTGATAATATGGTTGTCGAGTCTGGTTCTCCACATTTAATTGTATTAAAAGATAATATTAATAATATTGATGTTAATCTTGAGGGAGCAAAAATTAGAAATATGGGTTATTATAAGGGAGATGGTATTAATATTAACTTTATTGAAATAAATAATGGGGTGAAGATACGAACCTATGAAAGAGGTGTTGAATCTGAAACTTTATCTTGTGGTACAGGGGCAGTAGCATCAGCAATTGCTTTATATCATAATGAAGTTATTGAAGAGAATATAGTCTCATTACAAACCAGGGGAGGTGATTTAACTGTTTCTTTTGATGTTTTTAATGGTCTTTATAAAAACATATGGTTAACAGGGGAGGTTAGTCTGGTTTATATTGGTGAGTTTGAATGTTGACAGATGGTAATATATCTTTAAGATTATTAAGAAAAGATGATCTTGATTTCCTATATTCTATTGAAAACGATCCTACTAATTATCAATATACTAAGGAATCAAATTATTTTTCTAAGGAGATCTTATCTAAGTATATAAGTAATGCTAGTGCTGATATAGGAGTGTACAATCAATTAAGATTTGTTATTTCATTTAAGAAAAATCCAATCGGATTAATTGATCTATTTGATTATGATAGGAGTTCTAGAAAAGCAGGTGTTAGTATCCTGGTCTTAGAGGGATTTAGAAGTAAACAACATGGCTCTAAAGCATTGGATCTTCTTATTTCTTATTCATGGAATAGTTTAGATTTACTATCTTTATTTGCAAATATTAAAGAAGAAAATATAAAAAGCATTAGTTTGTTTAATAAATTTAATTTTCTTAAAAAAGGCAAAACCTTATATCAACTAGATAGATGAGACTTATATTCTTTATTATTTTACTGCAGTTTTTTTCATGTAGTAGAGGTAATGTAGTTGAGTATGAGACTTATTTAAATCATAATGATACTGTTAGATATGTAGGAAAGGAACAGTGTAAGAATTGTCATTATGATATTTACAATTCATACCTTCAGACAGGTATGGGAAGATCATTATCTGCAGCAACAAAGTTATCTTCAGATTTACCCGATGACCCTTTAGTTATATATGATTCAATAAAGAATCTAAACTATTTGCCAATTTGGAAAAATGATAGTTTGTGGATTAAGGAGTTCAGAATTTCTTTGAATGATACAGTACATCAATTAGAGAAGAAGGTAGATTATATTATTGGATCTGGTCATCATACGAATTCTCATCTATTTAAGATTAATGGTTATTTACATCAGATTCCATATACTTTTTATACTCAAGATGGGATTGCTGATTTGCCACCAGGTTATGAAAATGGAAATAATTCTAGGTTTTCTAGGGAAATTAATATGTAGTGTATTAGTTGTCATAATGCATATCCGGCATATGTTGAGGGATCTAATAATAAATATGAACATATTCCTGAGGGTATTGATTGCGAGAGGTGTCATGGTCCAGGTGAGATTCATGTAATGCAAAAGAGTCAAGGAATTATTGTTGACACCTCAAAACACATAGATTATTCAATAGTAAATCCATCAAAATTACCTTATGATTTACAATTTGATGTTTGTCAGAGATGCCATCTTCAAGGAACAGCTGTTTTACATGCTAATAAAGATTTTGAAGATTTTAAGCCTGGGATGTATTTAAATGATTTTATTGATATATATCTACCAAAATATAAAGGTGATAATGGTTTTATTATGGCGTCTCATGTAGAAAGATTAAAAGAAAGCAATTGCTTTAAAAATTCAGAGATGACCTGTATTAGCTGTCATAACCCTCATAAAAGTGTTAAGAGCTTGTCAGCTAATTATTTTGACAAGAAATGTATGGATTGTCATAAGACATGTGATGATGATAAGAATTTGTCAGATTGTGCAAGTTGCCATATGCCTAACTCTTCTTCTCTAGATATTCCTCATGTATCTATTACTGATCATAAAATTTCAATTCCTAAGGACGAGAATGATTTTGAAGACTCAATAAGTAAAAGAGATTTTCTGGGCTTGTTCTCTATAAATAATAATAATCCAACAAGTTTATCTAAAGCTATGGCTTATCTAAAGAGATACGAAAGTTTTGAGTCTAGATCTATTTATTTAGATAGTGCATTATTTTATTTAGAATCCAGTGGTTTTGACAATTCTTTTCCTTACTATATTCAATACTATTATCTTCAAGAAGATTACTTTGGTTTAATAAATTTCTATTTAACTGTTGATTCTTCTACTTATGACAGTTTTTCTAATGATATTTTATCTCTTGCATTCTCTAGGATAGCAGATGCTTATTCAAGGAATGGTATGGTTGAAGAGGCTATAAGATTGTTTGATAAATCCATTACTCTTTCTCCTTTGATTATTGATTATCAATTAAAATTAGTTGCATTATATGTTAATATTAAGAGTTATGATGATGCTAAAAAGTTGTTGGATAATCTTTTGTCTCTTAATTCTTTTAGAAAAGAAGTGTATTTGAATATGGGGTATTTAAATATTTTACAGGAAGATTACACTAATGCTGAGACTAATTTAGATATTGCTATTAACCTTGATCCCGACTATATAATGGCATATGAGAATCTGGTTTTGTTAAATATTAAAAAGAATAATTTATTTTTGGCACGTAAAAATTTAGATTTTATTTTAAGAATAGATCCAAATAACGTAAAGGCTAAATTAATGCTTAAACAATTAAATTGAAATCCAAGACAAAAAAACCATCTATTTTAATTCAAGTTATCGTTGCGGTAATGCTGGCAGGTCTTGTTGGTGTATCTTTTTTGGGATATGATCTTTATAAGAAAGCCTTTAAGGCTAATGTTAGATTTGGTGATGGGATACAGGAGAGGTATGTTTTTATTGATAGTGATGATGATTTTTCTGATGTAGTAGAGGTATTAACTTCTTATAATTTATTATTAGATGTGAATTCATTTAAATGGGTAGCAGAAAAGAAAAATTACATTAAAAATATTAAGCCAGGAAAATATTTTATCAATAGGGATATTAATAATAATGATTTAGTTAACCTTCTGCGTTCAGGGAGACAATCTCCTGTGAAGGTGACCTTTAATAATGTACGAAGTTTAGAGGTAGTTTCTTCTAAGCTTTCCACGTATTTGGAAGCTGATTCATCTGAGATATATAAGGCGTTTATTGATACTGATTTTCTTTCAGATTCTAAGTTTAATATTAGTAATGTAATATCAATTTTTATTCCTAACACTTATGAATTTTATTGGAATACTTCAGCTGTTCAACTTCGTAAAAGGATTCTGAAAGAATATAATTCATTTTGGAATAAGGAAAGGATTAAGAGAGCTTCAATAATGAATCTTACTTTAACAGAGGTTTCTACCTTAGCCTCTATTGTAGAGAAGGAGCAGAACATTAAGAAGGATGAGCGTCCTGCTATAGCAGGACTTTATTTAAATCGACTTAATAAGAATATGAAGCTAGAATCAGATCCTACTTTAATATTTGCGTTAAAAGATTTTAATATTAATAGAGTTTTAAATAAAGATAAGAAGGTTGATTCTCCATATAATACTTATAAATATAAGGGGTTGCCACCTGGGCCAATATGCATTCCTTCTATCAATGCAATTGATGCGGTTTTAAATGCTCAGAAGCATGATTATATTTTTATGTGTGCTAAAGAAGATTTTTCGGGCTATCATAATTTTGCTAAGACTTATGCTAAACATTTAAAAAATGCTAGAAAATATCAGAGAATGTTAAATAAAAGAAGGATTTTGCGTTAATGCTTAATTAAATTTTTTCTTGGATCATAATTGTAATAAATCTTTAATTTTGCAGGTAAAAAGTAGAATATGTCAGAAATAAAATTTGGAACAGACGGATGGAGAGCAATTATTGCAAAGGATTATACTGTTGATAATGTAGCTAGAGTAAGTATTGCAGTTTCACTGTGGTTAAAAGACAAATATAATGATCCATGTGTTGTAATTGGTCATGATTGTAGGTTTGGCGGAGAGATGTTTGCAGAGACTGTTTCAAAAGTTTTGGCTTTTCATAAAATCAAGGTTAAGCTTGCAAAAGGTTTTGTTTCAACTCCAATGGTTTCTTTGGGTGTAGTTAAAGAAGAAGCAAATCTTGGAATAGTTATAACAGCTAGTCATAATCCTCCAAATTATAATGGTTATAAATTAAAAGGAGATTTTGGAGGCCCATTATTACCTGAAAATGTGTCTCAGGTAGAATCTCTTATCCCATCAGAAAATGATATAGATGTTAATTCATTAGATATTCAGTCTTACAAGGAGAATGGTTTGATTAGTTATATTGATTTAGAAAGCATGTATTGTAATCATGTGGAGTCTAATTTTGACTTAGAGTTAATTAATAATTCTAATATGAATTTCGCATATGATGCAATGTATGGATCAGGAATGAATGTGATAAAAAAGCTATTACCAAGAACTAAACTGTTACATTGTGATGATAACCCTGGTTTTCTTGGGGTTGCTCCTGAGCCTATTTATAGGAATTTAAAAGAATTCTCTGATTTGATAAAAACGGATGATAACATACATTGTGGCTTGGCTACAGATGGAGATGCTGATAGGATAGGTTTGTTTGCTTCAAATGGTGATTTTATTGATGCTCATCATATTATTTTGTTATTAATTCATTATTTAGTTAAATATAAGGGGATGTCTGGAAAAGTTGTTACCGCATTCTCTTGTACAGATCGTATAAAGACTATGTGTAATCATTATAATTTAGATCAGGAAACTGTTAAGATCGGTTTTAAGCATATTGCCGGGAAAATGATTACAGAAGATGTTCTTCTTGGTGGAGAAGAATCTGGAGGTATTGCTACTGCAGGTCATATTCCAGAGAGGGATGGTATTTGGATGGGTTTAACTCTTTTTGAATTCATGTCCAAGTCTGGTAAATCAATTGAAGATCTAATAGATGAGGTATATGAAATTGTTGGTCCTTTTTCTTTTGAAAGAGTTGATCTTCATCTTACAGATTCTCTTAAAAATCAGGTTATAGAGAATTGTAGGTTAGATAAGTATTCTAGTTTTGGTCAATATAATGTTGTTAGAAGAGAAGATATTGATGGATACAAATATTTCTTTGAAGATAATTCCTGGTTACTTATTAGGCCTTCAGGTACAGAGCCTGTTTTAAGAACCTATGCTGAAAGTTCGTCCAGTAAAAAGGCATTTGACATCTTAAATAGTGTAAAAGCCGTAATAGAGTCTTAAAATGAGGGTTATACTGATTAGTATAGTTCTGTGTGCTAATAATTTATTTGCTCAAACTAATCCTGCATTATCATTAGATTTAGAAAGATCAGAGAAAAACACGAGATTAAATAGTTTAATATTAATTGAATTAGGAACTTATTCCTTGTCTATATTAGGTTTTAATGAATTGTTGTATAAGAATTATGATAAATCAAGTTTTCATTTTATTAATGATAATTCAAATTGGCTTCAGATGGATAAAATGGGTCATGTAGCAACATCATATCATAGTGGGGTAAATGGCATTAAATTATATAAGTGGACTGGTATTAATAAAAATAAAGCTATCTGGATTGGAGGTTTGAGTGGTACTTTTTTTAATACTACCATTGAAATACTCGATGGTTTCTCAGCTGGATGGGGCGCTTCTTTAGGTGATCTTTTTGCTAATTCATTGGGTTCAGCTCTAGCTATTTCTCAAGAGTTTTATTGGGCTGATCAACGAATACAGATTAAATATAGCTATACAAGGTCAGAGGCTTCTAGAGATAATGATGGATTATTTGGTGATTCATATATTGAAAGAAGTTTAAAAGATTATAATGGTCAAACATATTGGGTTTCGATGAATATTAATTCCTTATGTAATATAGAAAACAGTCAATTTCCTGATTGGCTTAATTTTGCGATTGGTCACAGTGCGAATGATATGCTTTCACCTAGCAATACAGATAATGATAATAGATATAGACAATTTTTACTTTCTTTTGACATTGATTTGCATAGATTAGAGATACAAAACAAGTTTCTTAAAGGATTTGTACATGCCTTTGGTTTTGTGAAAATTCCTTTTCCAACAATAGAAATTAATAATGGTTCTTTACAGTTTCATCCAATTTATTTTTAATGGAAAATAATTTCAAAATAGGAGATAAGGTTAAGTTTATTAGGTCGAATGATTATGGTATTGTGAAATCTATAATTTCATTAGAAAAGATTCAGGTAGAAGATAGTTCAAAGTTCTTATCTGTTGTAAATCGTTCTGACTTAATAAAGTTTGATAATCAAACAGACAGTCTTCATGCTTATGGTAATTTAGAATCAAATAAAGATTCAAAGAACATATCTGATAAAAAGAAGAAAGTGGT
>JAAZYM010000075.1 GCA_014239655.1 Flavobacteriales bacterium
TCTCCACCTGAAAAAACTTCTTTAATTTTTGAATTTGGATTAACTATATCAGTACCTAAAGTCTTAATTTGCCCAAACCCGATAATAGGCAAGCATAGTAATATAAGTAGTAGTTTTTTCATACAACAAACTTACAGAAAAAATTAAAATCTTATCAAGCAAACATATATCCTGCTGAAAAAGCTGATTCGACGATTACAAGTGCAACTAGAGATAAAAAAATAATTATTTTCTTTGCTAGAAATACACTAAAGAAATTGGAACAATCATACTTTGACCCTCTTCAACTACAAATTCACAATCATTAAAGGTTGGTTGTGAGAATCCTATAGCAGGATTGTTTGAAAACCCAAACCCTTCTTCTGGGATGTTTAGAAATCCAAGATTAAGTTCTCCATCCTTATTCTCGTCATGAAAAACACTAACAGCATATGTTCCAGAAATAACATCTTCTATACTTACAATCATGTCATTAGAGGTAACATCAATTATAGTATCTCTATAACACTCTGTATTAGAAATGAATTGTTCTGAACTGTTATTAATTGCAATAAACAAATCCCCGTCTAAATTCTCAAGTCCATAAACCTCTATAAGAATTTGAGTGGCTAAAGAAGGTTCTATGTATGGCTCCTGACCATCTTCTTTCTTACAAGAATTAAATAATAAAGAAAGTAGTATTAGTAATAATAATATTCTTTTCATAATAGCAAAAATATAGAAAATAAAAAGGAAAAATTATTCTATAATTATTTTTTTCTCCACTGTTCCGTCATCATGAATATAGAAAAATGGTTTATTATTGCTGTTAATTATTTCTCTACCTAATAAATCTATTTTAACAACATTATTTTGATTAAATCTCATATTATTTATTTCAATAGTATTACTTAATTCATCAAAAGCAGCATTCACATACACAATTTTATGTTGACTACTATTTAAATAAACAAGATGAATTTCTCTATTTGCATATTCTACATCAGGATCCATTTTTTGGCCTCCACTGATTGTATCTGTAAAAGCAAAAGATTCAGAGAAATCTAACACCCCTTCTAAAGAAAAACTAATATAACAATCCTGTATACCCTCCCTATTATCTTGCCATACAACAATTATTGTATCTTCATTACTTGTAACTTCAGGATAATCTTGTATGATTCCATTAATAAAATCAATATTTCTATTATAAGAATAATTAAGATCTATTTTATTAACATTACTATATACAATTTCATTATTACCTGTAGCACCACTTCTTTTGATTACAAATAAAGAATCTTGAAATAAGATTCCTCTTGGAGTAGTAGCTGGACATGAATTTAACATCCAGCTATAATCATCCATATCAGCTGTTGCAGTAAATGAAAAACCACCATCTAATGACTTCGAAATATAACTATTTCTTGCATTATTATCATTATTTCTAAATAATAAAAACACATCATTACCTGAGCAAACCAAAGAAGATTTACAACAATCACAAGGTTCTCCAGGAGCTAAAAAACTACCTTCAACAGAACCCATAAAAGTATCACCAAAATTAACTGAGGCATTAACCATCTGTTTTGGTTCCATCCAATTAAGCAAATACTGCATATAGCTTACAACAGGATTGCCATCATCTTTAATTGCAATATTAGACATACGAAATTTATGCATAGGATTATTCTCGGAAACACGTATAGTATCTGAAAATGTAAGTCCTCCATCAAAAGATTTAATAAGCATAATTGAACTTTGCACAGTTGCTGTAGAAGTAAAAACAATATATACTGTATCTCCTTTTGCTGCTACTTCTGGACCATCCCAAGATGATGGTAATATCCCTTCTTGCAGAATATTGTAAGGTGCAGAAAAAGAAAACCCATCCCATTTACTTGCTCTTAATACTTTTGGTGATGAATCTTTACGCCAAATAATTAAAGGATAATTATTAGCAGTCAATACAATTCTAGGTCTTCCATAACCATCTATTCCACTACTAATAGTTGTATAGTTACTTATTAATTTCTGCCCAAACCCAATCATAGGCAAGCAAAGTAATATAAGTAGTAGTTTTTTCATTGTTAATTTATTGTTTTAATCTATAACTATTTTTCTCTCTACTGTTCCATCATCATAGATCTCTATAAGTAAGGTGTTCCTTTTTGGATTTGATAATTGCCCAGAAATATTAAATAACTTATTCTTTCTTTTTGTTTTAATATTATTCTCATTAATTATCGTTGGATTAGAAGAAAGATTAATCCCTACAGGTAAATGATCTGAGATTATATTATCATAAATTTGGAAACTACCTAAGTAATTATCAATTCTAATAGTTTTAACATTTTGATAAATATTACTTAAATTATCAAAAAGGTTTTGATTTATAATAATATTATCTAAATGTGATGGCCAAGTTGGATAAGACCAATCAACAGTATTCTGAAATGGTATATACTTATCTGCAATTAAGTAATTAATGCTGTCATTAATTATTGGTGTAAATACATTATTAATATAACTTTCTTCAATTAAATCATTTAAATCACCAAGTATAAGAACATTTTTATCTGAATAAGTAGAATCTATATAGGTTTTCAGCAAGCTTATTGCACTAAAACGTCTATATTCCTCATCATTACTATTACTAAAATCTAGAATTCCATCTCCACAGCATTTAAAGTGATTATTTATTATAACGTAATCTTCCTCTCCATATTCCATTTCCATAACAAGGGGTAATCTTCCAGCAAAGAAATAGCTCTCTGAATTTAGAATCGTATAAATTGAATCTATATTTAAAGTTTTCTTATATATATAGCCTAAATTAAGACTTGATGTGTTAGTAGAATATCCGTTATAAGAATCTAACTTATTGACAAGTTGATTAAATTCAGAAATATTATTTATCTCTTGTAAAGCTATTATTTCTGCATCAATAATTTCAATGATTCTTTTAACAGAGTCAACAGTTGTAATTCCTTGTTTTGGAAACCACTCTAAATTCCATGTAATAATATCAAATGAATTTTGACTTGAAAAGTTAATTTGTGCAAACCCAATGTATGGCAAGCAAAGTAATATGAGTAGTAGTTTTTTCATTCAATGACTTTCATCTATAAATTATTGTGTGTTCCATCACAATATGGACTATTAGATGTTTTTTTACAATTACATAAGAATATGGTTTTATTTTCTGATTCTTGTATAATTATTGGTTTAAATCCTGTGCCTTTGTGTCCACCATCGCAATATGGTTGTTTCATAGAGAGGCCACAAGAGCACCAGACATATCTTTTATGTGCTTGTATCTCTATTTTTGAGGGTAATTTTGATGCAATCTGTGGTAAATTCATTTTTTTAAAATAATTAGTTGTTTTATTATGTTAGTGAGTTTCTATTTTTATTCGTTCAATATTTAAAGTATCATTTGTAGTGACATTGCTTTTATTATACTTTTCTACTTGTTGCTGACAACCATAGAATATTGGCAAGCAAAGTAATATAAGTAGTAGTCTTTTCATTGAAACAAAAGTAGAAAAAAAGTCGGTATAAGAGGATTTTCCTATTGCATTTCATCAAGTTCCATCCACCTAATTTCTTTTTCATCAATAAGGTTTATTACTATACCCAAGCGTTTGCTTTTTTCCATCATTTTTGACAATTCAATATCAGGTTTTTGAATACAATCCTCTAATTCTGTCTTTTCTTTTTCTAATTCAGACAGTTCTTTCTCTAAATTATTGTACTCGTATTGGTCATTAAAGGACAGTTTCTTATTAGGGGTTTTCATTTTGGAGTTTTCCTTTTCTAAGTGTTGTATTTTTTTAAACTCCTTCTCTTCCTTTATTTGCTGTGTTCTGTACTCAGAGTAAGTACAATAATGATCTTCTATTTCACCATCACCCTTAAATACAAAAAGGTGTTCTGTTAATTTATCCATAAAGAACCTATCATGCGACACTAGTATTAAGCACCCTTTATATTGCAATAAGAATTCCTCTAATTTTGTAAGAGTAAGCAAATCTAAATCGTTAGTAGGCTCATCTAGTATTAAAAAATTTGGGTTTCTTATCAGTACAGTTAGTAGATGTAACCTTCTTTTTTCACCACCACTTAATCTTTTTACCTCTGTAAATTGCATCTCTGGAGTAAACATAAAATGCTCTAATAGCTGTGATGCACTTACTTTTCTTTTATCAGACATTACAATAAATTCTGCAATATCTTTCAGTACTGTTATTACCCGTTTATCTTCATCTATAGACAATCCTCCTTGAGTGAAATAGCCAAAATTAATTGTTTCTCCAATATTAACTTTACCTCCATCTGCCTTTTCTTTTCCAGTAATAATATTCAAAAAAGTACTCTTCCCCACCCCATTTTTACCAAGGATCCCTATACGTTCTCCTTTTTTAAAAGTGTAATCAAATCCCTCAAGAATTACTAGATCATCATATGATTTTTTAATATTTTTAAGTTCTAGAATTTTACCCCCTATCCTATCCATTTTTACATCAATATTTATCTCTTGAGTTATTCTTTTTGAGATTGCTTTTTTCTTTATTTTATCAAAATTATCAATCCTAGCTTTGGATTTGGTGGTTCGTGCCTTCGGTGAGCGTCTCATCCATTCTAGCTCCTTTTTCATGAGTTTTTGTGCCTTGGCTATTTCAATATCAAAATTACTTTCTCGCTCTGTTCTTTTTTCTAAGAAATAACCATAATTACCTTTATGATGATATAGATTTCCTGCTTCTAGTTCAATAATATGATTACAAACACGCTCCAAAAAATACCTGTCGTGTGTTACCATTAAAACAGTAATATTTTGTTGTTGTAAGTATTTCTCTAGCCATTCAATCATAGAAATATCTAAATGGTTAGTTGGTTCATCTAGCAGTAATATATCAGCATTCTCTAGAAGTAGAAGTGCTAGAGAAAGTCTCTTCTTTTGTCCGCCAGATAAATCACCTACTTTCTTATTAAAATTATTAATGTTAAATCTTGAGAGTATTTGCTCGGTTCTTCTTTGGTAATCCCAAGCATTTTCTTGTTCCATTCTTTCCGTAAGTTCTTCAACTATTTTTTCTGTATTTGAACTGCCAGTTTTACTATGATTCTCTACAGCTTCTTCATATTCTTTTACTAACAAACTAATCTTATTATGTGCGCTATTTATAAGTTCATCTATTGTAAGATTATCATTAAAAACAGCATCTTGTGTAAGATAAGAAACTCTACATGAATTCCTAAAAACAACCTCTCCTTTATCTGCTATATCTTGCCCTGCAAGTATTTTTAGCATTGATGTCTTTCCTGTTCCATTATTTGCAATTAAAGCTACCTTATCTCCTTTATTAAGCCCAAAACTTAATCCCTCAAAAAGAACTCGTTCTCCAAAACTTTTCCCTAAATCCTCTACAGATAATAAATTCATGCTAAATCACTTTTTTTCTCAGATTTCTCACAACCTAAAAAAGCTACTGCTAATACTAAAAATGTTTTTTTCATTATTTTATTTTTAAAAATATTTTCTGTCAATATAAAAAGTACCAAAAGGTATAACTGATGCAAACAATACAATTATAAAATCTTTGGTTTTCCATTTTTCTTCTTCTCTTAATAAATATGCTATTATAATATAGATTACAAATAATAATCCATGAGGCATCCCTAATAGTTTTACATAGCTATCGTCGTTTAATTGATATTTAAAATAAAGACCAATGGACATTAATAAAATGAAAGAGA
>JAAZYM010000076.1 GCA_014239655.1 Flavobacteriales bacterium
AACTCTGTTTGATGATTTAGGATATGTCTTCAGTCAATATGATTCTAATAATCAGCTTATATTCACTAGATAATAGGTTTATATAAGATAGGTTTAATGTGTATTTTGTATGCCCTTATTGTTTTCTTATATTTACCATAAACTTCTAAAGCAAATTATTATGAGAAAGAATTATTTTTTATTTATACTATTATTTATAGGATTGACTAATGTTAATGCTCAGACGCCTCCATGTAATTTAACCGGAGGAAGTGTATATATTGATAATTCAGCTAATCCATCGATGATGAATGCATCTGTTAATGGTATGTCTATGTATGATTATGTTTGGACTGATACTAATGGTGTTGTGATAAGCATGGCTAATCAGACCCCATTTTATACTCAGTGGTGTGTTACAATTACAGATAATATAACAGGTTGTGACACCACTATCTGTCAAGATTGTATAGCATCAACAGGAGTGTGTATGTGTATTCTGATTTATATGCCAGTTTGTGGTTGTGATGGGGTTATGTATTCAAATTATTGTATAGCTGATTGTGCAGATGTTCCTTGGGTTCCTGCTGTTTCTAATGGTATGCCTGGCGGATTCTTACCATGCTCTACTTGGACACCACAAAATGGATCGCCATCTTGTAATGTTACTATTATTGGAGATTCTGTCCCATGTACCTTGCCTGTAGTCCTTGAGGCATTCTCATCTAGTACAGCTCCAATTACAAATTATGTTTGGACGGATGCTTCTGGAGTAACTCTTTCTTCTGGAAATTTATTGACTGTTTCTATTCCAGGACCTTATTATGTTTCGGTGACTGATAGTACTGGCTGTGTTGATTCTGCTTATATTAATATTTCGACAATGCCAATGGATATATATTCTATTCCTAACCCACCAATTATCTGTTTAGGAGAATCAATATATTTAGTGCATGACACTTCATATACAAATACTAATTGGAATACTGGGCAATCTTATAATCCTATTACGGTTTTCCCAACTGGGGACTTTACATATGTTGCAGAAGCAATTGATGCTAATGGATGTAATAGGAGGGGGGAGATATTTGTTGAGGTTGATTCTTGTAATACAAGCGTTTCTGATTTCTTGTTATCATTGGAGATTTATCCAAACCCAACAGAAGGATCTTTATTTATAGATAATAAAGAAAATTATTTGTATGACATTTCTTTAATAGATATTACTGGAAAGAATGTTTTAAAGCAATCAGACCTTAGAGGGTCATCTAGAATAGATGTGAGTAGTTTTAATTCAGGCGTATATATGCTTAGAGTAGAATGTATATCAGGCTCTGTCTTTAAGAAGATTCTAATTGAGTAAGAGAATATTATACATTATTTGCTTTACAGCTTTAGTAGTGTCTTGTCAAAAAGATGTTCTGATAATTCCAAATAATAATGCACCTAATTATAGTGAGATTCCTACTGTTTTACTTGAAAATTACGTTAATCGATTATACATTGATTTAATAGGTAGAGAGCCACTTGATGATGAGATGGATGTTGATGTGCAATTCTTAAGAGATCATGATGTATCCTTGGAATCTAGAGATTCTTTAATCTTTAAGCTCCAATTTGATACATTGTATATTGCTGGAGATTCATCATATAAGCATGCGTATTTTCATAGATTGTATGATATGGTTAAAGTTAGGCTTATTGAAGGAGCGTCAAATGGAGATGTCCTTTTTTATATGAGTAATCACTACGCTGATTATGAGGTTGATTCTGTTGCTGGTAATATAATTCAAGCACATAAACATCTAATTAAGTACTATAGGTTAAAATATGTAATAGATTCAGAATCAGAATATTATGATGGATTGATAAATATTAAAGAGATGCATAAAAGGATGATTAATAATTCTATTTATGATGTGATTAATATGAACACCTTTAATTTTGTTAATGCTGCATTTGATAATCTTTTATTTAGGTATCCTACTCAGAATGAATTTAATAATTCTTATTCTATGATTGAAGATAAGCTACCTCATACTATTTTTGGATATTCAGGGTCTAATAAGGAAGATTTTATAAATTTAATATGTAATTCTAGAGAGTTTTATGAAGGTGTTATTAATTGGTCTTATTTAACACTCCTAGCTAGAACACCCACTACACTTGAAACAGATTTTTTAATGAATGATTTTTTTGTTACAGATGATTTTCATAAATTACAACGATATATCATGAAAACAGATGAGTATGCCCACTTTTAAGTATTTTATTTTATTTTTTATTTTTTTATTTCTTTTTAGTGTTTCTTCATGTAAGAAAGAGGATGTGATTTATGATATTAATCAACTCCAATCAAGCTCTTATAATGCAAATAAGAATAAATTAAAATCAGTAGGTCAATATATATCTATTGTTTATGCTAATCTTTTTCAGAAAGCTTTATCGTCAAATGAGTTAGTTGAAATTACTCGTTGTATTGAGTCAATTGGAGATAAGCAGGTTGCTCATGAAATTGTTTTGAGTAATTTTATGAATAGGCAGGATGTGATTATTCCATCAGATTCAATGATGCGTGCTGATTTAGATCTCTTTCTTGAAGAAACCTATAAACGTTTCTTTGTTAGAAATATAACAGAAGCAGAAAGGGAATTCTTTTTAAATTTTTTAAATTCTAATCCTCATGTTTCTTGTGAGATGGTGTACATGTCTTTTGCTTTGTCTAATGAATATCAATTTTATTAATCATGAAAAGGAGATCATTTTTAAAAAAGTCATCTTTGGCAACAGCTGCAATCTCGGTTCCATTCATTTTACCTAGTGGAAGACTCTTTGCTGCTTCAGGAATGAGGATGTCGGATCATGTTGTTTTAGTTGCTTTTGCTGGAGGTGTTAGACAACAAGAATCAATCCTGCAAAGATATTTAGATGATAGTCAATCATATCCTAGTGCAGGAAATATTCTTTATAATCTATTTGATGGTTCTCCACCTACAGATAAGATAGTTTATGGAACGAAAAATATTATTGATGGAGACACACCAATTCCAAAGATACTATCTCAATCATTAGAAAGTCAAGGAACTACTTTTAGAGAAATTAATGCATCTGCTGTTGGGCATTATGCCGGTGTTAATGCAATGTTGACTGGAAATTATATGTATACACAAGGGCTTAGAAATAAACCTATGATGCCTACAATTTTTGAGTATTTAAGAAGGCATCAAGGGGAGAAAGCTACTAAGACATGGTTTATTGGTAATGGTATTGGAAACTCTATTCCTTTATTGGATTATAGTACTCATGCAGAATATGGTGCTAGCTATGGTGCTAATTTCTTAGCTCCAATTATAACTTTTGGTTCTGATGGTGAGAAACATTTAAAGAATGCAAAAGTATATCATCCAGAAGATGAGCTTGATCCTATGTATAAGATGAAGTATTTTTTAGATAATGTTTGGTATTCTCAAGGAAAAGCTTTGCCAAATATTGGAAATACAGAGGAAGAGAAAGCAGAAATAAAGTCTTTTGTAAAAGATATGTTCGATAAAACAGCTGCTGGAACAATTGCTCATCCTCCAGTCTCAGATAATGGAGATTTGAGAACAATAGGATATGCTTGCGAGGTTATGAAAAGGTTTAAACCCACCTTAACAGTTGTATATCTTTCTAATGTTGATGGGTGTCACAGTAATTTTACAAGCTATTTAGAGAGTCTTCATAGGGCAGATCATGGTGTTGGGCATATCTGGGACTATATTCAAAATAATATACCTGCTATGGCAAATAACACAACAATGATGGTTGTTCCAGAACATGGAAGAAATCTTGATTCAAATAATATTGTTGATGGTAATGCATTTACAGGTTATGATCATTCTGATGCAAATAGTAGAAGAATCTTTTCGTCAATTATTGGGCCTGGAATAGATAGTAACCTATCAATTGGAAACCAGAATAATACAGTAGGTGATATTGTTAATCTAACTCCTACAATTGCAGAAATATTAGGATGTAAGACTGATGTTGTAAATTCTGGTTTGTTGGCCTCAAATAAGTCTTTATTTGATCTTATTTGATTTTATGAAGAAGATATTTTATTTTATAATAATTGTTTCTTGTTTTTCATGTCAGGAAGAAGTAAATCCATTTGATTTTAATAATAATATATCTGCAGATAATGATACTTTATATTTTACTGATCCAACATCATTTTCTGCTTTACATAATAACATATTTTCTCCTACATGTGCAAATTCTGGCTGTCATGATGGAACATTTGAACCGGATTTTAGAACTATAGAAAGTTCTTATAATTCTCTTGTATATCAACCTCCAATTAAAAATGATGCTAATAATTCATTTGATTATCGAGTGAAACCTGGAAATTCAATACAATCTGTATTATACCATAGACTAATTGTAGATATAGACGGAATTTCAGGGATTATGCCTTTAGAATATGAAGATGATTGGGATAATAATAAAGAAGAATACATTAGTAATATAAAGGATTGGATAGATGATGGGGCAAAAGATATGTTTGGTAATTCACCTGTTTTTCCAAATGACCTTCCACTAGGAAGAGGAATGGTTGTTTTTAATTCTGGTCAGATAACAAATTCATTAAATAGATCTTCTCAGAATGAAACAGTATTGGTTCCTAATAATTTAGATTCAGTCGATATTTGGTTTAGTATAACTGATGATATTTTGTCTCCAAATCAGTTAACATATAATAAACTGAAAGTTTCTAATAGTTTATTTAATTTTAACAATATCCCTGAAAGAAATTTAATTGTACTGAATAATCCAATTAGTCATATTGGCTTCTTTTCTCCAAGTATTTCAGAATCATTTTATCATAAATATACATTGGATTTGTCCACATATAATATTGGTGATATAATCTATATTAAAGTATATGTTAAGGATGATGTTAATCCATTAACTGAAATACCAAATAATGGGTCGCCATTCTCTTTTATTAAGTATTTTTCACTAATTATAATTTAATTATGTTTAGTAGAATATGTTTTTTTCTTGTTATAACTAGCTTGTTGTTTTCTTCTTGTAAGAAGGATGAGGAAGAAACTATTTTCAGAATTAATCTTATTGATACCTTTCCAGTTGAAATTATTGAATTTCAAGAAAATATATATGTTAGATTATCATATCAACACCCTGAGGGTTATATTTGTTTTTCTGATCCGGATTATCTTTCCCTAGAAATCAAAGACAGTAGATTGTCTCAAGCTGATTATTATCATATTATTCCTGTTACTCCTCCAAATAATTCGTTATCTGTAACAGGAGAATTACTAGTTGAGATAGATTCTCCTTTTGTTTTTGGTAATGGGTCTGTGGAATTAGTAAATTTTACAATAAGAATTCAAGATCAAAATTTAGTTTGGAGTAATGAAATTGTAACCCCAAATATTTCAGTAAATAAACAATAGAATATCATACTATGAGATTATTGTTGATTTTATTATTTTCTCTTAATATTGTTCA
>JAAZYM010000033.1 GCA_014239655.1 Flavobacteriales bacterium
GAGTCCGCCATTATTGCAATACACCAATCATCATAAGCATATTCTAGATTTTTTGACACTGATTCTGGTTCATCACTCGCTTTAATAAATCCATTCTCTTTATATGCTTTTAAACCATATTCATCGCTTTGTGCAGATTTTACCATAGCCTCTAATGCAAGTTCTGTATCCCAATCTCTAATACCTTTTACATAAGCATCAACAATAACAGGTATTGAATGATAACCGATCATACAATTAGTATAATTTGCTGCTAATTCCCAGATTGGTAGTTTCCCACCATCTTTATACTGTCTTAGTAGTGTTCTGATAAACTCATTTGTTCTTTGAACATTTACTAGTGTAAATAATGGATGTGTTGCTCTAAAGGTATCCCACAATGAAAAGATAGTATAATGATTGTCTTCAGTATTATGTTTTTTCAAATCCATTCCATTATAGTTGCCATTATTGTCATTATAGATATTTGGGTTTAGGAAGGAATGATAAAGAGCAGTATAAAATATTTCTTTTTTCTTTTTTGATGGAGTTTTAATTTCAATCTTTCTTAACTCTTGACTCCAAGTATTTTGAGTGATTTTTTTTGTATCATAAAAATTCCAGCCTTTTATTTCTTCAAGATTTTCTTTAGCCCCTAAATCATCAACTGCAGATAGCGATACTTTTGCTAATAGATCTTCAGATACTTTACCAAATTTTAGCCCTAGCATATTCTTTTCTTTATTGAAAATAAAATCATTAAAAGGAATTGAGAATTTAATTATAAAATGAATCCTTTGTTCTCTTGCCCATTCATTAGAATATCTGTGTCCTTGAATTGTTACACTATCAATTATTTTGATCTCGTGTTTAATCAACATGTCTCTGTGTTGTAGGTCAAGTATGACATTTGCTTCATCATCAGGATTAAATGAATATTTATGCATACCTACTCTTAAAGAAGTAGTAAGTTCTACATTTATATTATTATCTTCAAGAAGGACTTGATAATGACCTGGTTTTGCAGTTTCATTTTTATGTGAGAATCTTGATGCATAACCTAGTTGATTAATTGGCTGATTATTTGTCTTTGATTCTTCCACACCATTTGTTAATTGTATTTTTCCTATGGTTGGCATAAGTAGTACATCGCCATAATCAGATATTCCTGTTCCACTTAGATGCGTGTGTGAGAAGCCATATATAATTGAATCAGAAAAATGATACCCACCACAACCATCCCAACCTTCTAATCTTGTATCAGCACTAAGTTGCACCATCCCAAAAGGATATGATGCTCCTGGATATGTATGTCCATGTCCTCCAGTCCCAATAAAAGGATTTACAAAATCAATAGGAGCTAGATGTTTGTTGTTACATCCAAAGATTAAGAAAGAGACGGTTATTAAGAAAGATATTTTTTTCATTGTATTATAAACTCATCAATAAATAGCCAGCTCTTTGAACCTGCTGCAGGATGTTCTTTTGGTAGGCCTCCATAGTTTTTGGCTTTTAGTTTTATATACCTTGCAGTATGTTGGTTGTTATATGTAAAAGACTCTTTGAATTTACCTTCTTTCATAGGAGATGCTAAATCTTCTTTTTTGTAAATTGTTGTAAATTGGTTTCCATCATTAGATATTAGATACTCAATAGATCTTGGGAGAATAATCCAGGAAAGATGATATTGAAAGAATGATGTTGTAAGCTCAGAGAACGTTGTATTTTCTTGGAGGTCAATAATAACCTCTACGTCTTCACCAAAAAACCCTTGCCATTGCCCATCTCTAAAATTTTCTGCACTTCCAGAAATTCCATTTATCAGTGTTTGCCTGCCAGATCCAGTGTAGTTTTCATTATAGCCTGTTAAGTATGTTATCTTTTTACCTATACCTTTGTGAAAATTAATATTTAAAGATTTTGATGCAGCTTCTTTTTGTCTTGAATTTTTTTCCTTAGTAGTTATCGTGCAACTATTAGACACACTAAAAGGCTGAGAATATTCTTTCCATGAATTATTGTCTATTTTATAGAATAAATCCATGTTTCTATTTCCTTTCTCAATACTAATATTGAATTGATCTTTATTAAAATGAACATTATATTTTATTGGAGTTTTTTCATAACCATAAGCAACATTCATTTCATCTAATTTTGGATAGTGATTTTGAACTCTTTCATAAAACTCTTCATAATTTTTTTCTTTAGTACTCCAGAGCACTTCGCTCATTGCAAGAATTCTAGGAAAAACTTTTGAATCAATTTTTTCTTGAGGAGCACGTTCTGTCCACATATTACATTCTCCGCCAATAATATATTCTTTTTCATTACCTTCTAGCTCTTTTGGTATGGGCTCAAACGAATAGACTTTTTCTAAATCTATAGCATTTAGATCATAATCAAAGTAGCAATGTGATGTTGGAGACATGATTGCATTGTGATTGTCTTTTGCTGCTAATATTGCTCCTTGTGTCCCTCTCCATGATTGAATAGTAGCTGTTGGTGCTATCCCTCCTTCTAAAATCTCGTCCCATCCTATGATTTTTTTCCCTTTCTTTTCTAGAAATCTTGCGATCCGCTTAATAAAATAAGATTGCAATTCATGCTCGTCTTTTATATTTTCTTTTATCATTCTTGCTTGACATTTATTGCATTCTTCCCACCTAAACTTTGGGGCTTCATCTCCTCCAATATGAATGTATTCTGACGGAAAAAGCTCTATAACTTCTGAAAGAACATCTTCAAGGAATGCAAAAACACTGTCATTTCCAGCACAATATATATCTTTAAAAACTCCCCAATCATTTTCCACATCAATTGAGTCTCCAGTACATGAAAGATTAGGATATGAGGCTATTGCAGCAACACAATGACCAGGCAATTCAATCTCTGGGACAATATTTATATTTCTAGATTCTGCATATTGAACTATTTCTTTTATATCTTCTTTTGAATAGAATCCTCCATAGATTTCCCCATCTTTATTTTTTCTCCACGCTCCTATATTTGTTAATTCGGGGTATTTATTAATAGCTATTCTCCATCCTTGATCTTCTGTTAGGTGCCAATGCAGTGTATTCATTTTATGATATGCTAGAAGATCAATATATTTTTTAATAAAATCTTTTTCAATAAAATGCCTGCAGCAATCAAGTAATAACCCCCTCCATTTGAATCTTGGGTAATCATGTATTTCTACACATTTTATCGGAATATTAAGCAATCTATTTTTGTAGTCAGTAGGGATTAATTGTCGCAAGCTTTGTATAGCATGCATTTGACCTTCAGATCCAGATGCTTCAAGTATTATTTTCTCTTTCTCTATTTTTAAATAATATTCTTCTTTTGCTAAAAGATCGTTCTTTTTTAAAGTAATAGAGTTTCTTATGCCACCAGTTTTTATTGGTATAACCTCTTCTAAAAATAAAGCCTCATTGTAGAAGTAGTTGTCATATTCTATTTTAGTATGTGAGCTAAGATTAAAGACTCCTTCTCCACTTGTAATTTTTACAGGTTTAGGAATAATTGTTGGGTTATCCATTGTAACTGAATTTTGTTGACAAGAGGAAAGAAAGACAATTAGTATTAGAAGATGTTTTGTCATTTAACAAACGATTCTGCATCGATCATTTTATTTATACCATTTTGATATAATGCATAATCAAAACCTGGTTGGACAGCGTATGCCCCATGTTCTCCTTTCTTATTTAATGCCAGATATCCTATTTGCATCTCCTTATAGTTTTGGTTTTTCACAATTCTAGAAACCCCTTCTTCACATGCTTCTTGAGGGCTAGCTCCTTGTCTCATAAGCTCAACTATTAGGAAAGATCCTAGTGTTTTCATAACAGCCTCACCAACTCCTGTTGCACAGCATCCTCCAATTTCATTATCTACAAACATGCCCGCACCAATAATAGGAGAGTCACCAACTCGACCATGCATTTTCCAGGCTAAGCCAGATGTTGTACATGCTCCTGATATATTTCCTTTTTTATCTATTGCTAATAGACCAATAGTGTCATGGTTTTCAATGTTTATAATCGGTTCGTATTTTGAATCTTTTAACCACTCTTTCCATCTTTTTTTAGCTTTTTCTGTGAGTAGATCTTCTTTGTGGAATCCATTCTTAATTGCAAATTTAAAGGCTCCTTCTCCAGATAACATAACATGAGGAGTCTTATACATTACTTTTCTTGCCACAGATATTGGGTGTTTAATATTCTGAAGAAAACTAACCGATCCACAATTTCCAGTATGATCCATAATACATGCGTCTAAGGTTACATTACCATCTCGATCAGGCCAACCTCCATAACCAACACTTGTGCAATTAGGATCTGCTTCAGTAATTTTCACACCTTCCTCAACAGCATCTATAGCATCAGATCCATTATTGATTAATGTATATGCTTTTTCATTTGCAGAAAAACCATGTTTCCATGTAGAAATAACAATAGGTATACCGCTCATTGAATTTTTGTTTTTTTTATTAAGATTAGTAGCATTAACTTTAGATGTAAGTATTGTTCCTACTGCTCCGATTGATGTTTTTTTAATGAAACTTCTTCTATTGGACATTTTTATTTTTTTAGATTATAAAGATACCAAATTAATAAAATCTATTTTTCAGTTGTGTTTCTAGTATATTTAATTAAGCACAATTTTTTTCAATTTTTTGTAGTTCTTTTACTGCCTGACTAATATTTTTCAATGTTGTTTCTAGTACACCTTCATTATTTCTTTTAGTTCCAGACAGGTGGAATTCTCTAATACCAATTTCATATAGATGCTTAATATTTTTGTGATTAACACCTCCACCAGCTAGAACTTTGATTCTGTGATTTGAAAGTTTAATTATTTTCTTTAGATTCTCTATTCCTTCCTCTACGGAAGCGGCTTGACCGGATGTAAGTAGATAGTCACAGTCACAGGCAATAACATCTTCTATGTTTTCTTTAAGTTTATTTGCAAGATCAAATGATCTATGAAAAGTTACTTTCATTGGCCTAGCTGTCTCAACCATTTTCTTTGTTTGTTTTATATTTATTGAATAATCTTTATTTAACGCACCAATCACTATTCCATTACATCCAATCTCTTTACATTTTTTTATGTCACTGATTATTGTGTTAAATTCATTTTGATTGTAAATAAATTTATTTGGATTCGGGAGTATAAGTATATGTAGATTAACCTTAGTTAACTTTCTAAGCTTTAGAATATCTTTAAACTTTGGGGTAATCCCGCCTTCCTCAAGGTTTGCGCATAATTCTATTCGGTTTGCTCCAGCTTGTATTCCTGTAAGAGCTGATTTTATTGAGTTGGCACAACATTCTATTATGTTTTCTAACATAAAGAACTACATCTTAAAATCATCCATAAACTTAGTTGTATACTTTCCTTTTTGAAAGTTTTTATCTTTCATAAGTTTTTTATGGAATGGTATTGTAGTTTTTACTCCTTCTATTACAAATTCATCTAATGCTCTTGTCATTTTTAGAATTGCCTCTTCTCTTGTCTGAGCAACGGTAATTAATTTAGCTATCATTGAATCATAAAATGGAGGGATCATATAGTTAGCATAGACATGAGTGTCAATTCTTATTCCATGCCCTCCGGGAGCATGAAAGTTAGTAATTAAACCAGGACATGGTCTAAAGTCATGATCTGGGTCTTCGGCATTTATTCTGCATTCAATGGCATGTAATTGAGGGATGTAGTTCTTACCACTAATTTTAATACCAGCTGCAACCTTGATTTGTTCTTTAATAAGATCAAAATCAACTACTTCTTCAGTAACTGGGTGTTCAACCTGTATTCTTGTATTCATCTCCATAAAGAAAAATTTCCTGTATTTATCTACTAGAAATTCTACAGTTCCAACGCCCTCATACTTTACTGCTTCGGCAGCTTTTATAGCTGCCGCCCCCATTTCTTCTCTTAATTTATCTGTCATAAATGGAGAAGGAGTTTCTTCAGCTAATTTCTGATGTCTTCTTTGAATTGAACAATCCCTTTCAGAAAGGTGGCATGCTTTACCTCTTTTATCTCCTATAATTTGTATCTCAATATGCCTTGGATCTTCAATAAACTTTTCCATATACATGCCATCATTTCCAAATGCAGCTTTTGATTCTGTTCTTGCACTATCCCAAGAGTCTTTTAGATTTTCCTCCTTCCATACTAGCCTCATTCCTTTTCCACCCCCTCCTGCTGTAGCTTTTAACATAATTGGATAGCCTATCTTTTCTGCTAGTTCTTTACATTGTTCAAAATCTTGGATGATTCCTTGGGATCCAGGTATTGTAGGAACCCCAGCCTTTTTCATTGTTTCTTTTGCGGAGGCTTTATCTCCCATCCCATTAATCATCTCAGGAGAAGCACCGATAAATTTTATATCATTTTCAGCACATATTTTTGAGAAATTTGCATTCTCGGCTAGAAAACCATATCCAGGATGTATAGCATCAGCATTTGTAATCTCAGCTGCCGCAATTATATTCGGAATATTAAGATATGATTCACTACTTGCTGCTGGACCAATACATACTGCTTCATCAGCAAATCTTACATGTAAACTTTCTTTGTCTGCTGTAGAATATACAGCAACAGTCTGTATATTCATCTCTTTACATGTTCTAATTACACGTAATGCGATTTCTCCTCTATTAGCAATAAGAATTTTATTAAACATAGTATAGATGTTTTATAAATTTTATGATGGGTCAACTAAAAATAATGGTTGATCAAATTCAATAGGGGTTGAGTCATCAACAAGTATTTTTACTATTTTTCCGGATATTTCAGATTCAATTTCATTGAAAAGTTTCATGGCTTCAATAATACAAATTGCGTCCCCTGAATTTATTTGATCACCAACGCTTACAAATGGAGGTGATTCAGGAGATGCTCCTCGGTAGAATGTACCTATCATTGATGCTTTTATTGTTAAAAGATGGTCTGTTTTTTCTTCAGAAACGGCATCTTCTTTAACTTCTTCAGGAGCTGTTTCTATAGGTTGAGGAGTTATTTGTGGTGTTTCTTGTGTTGGTGTTTGATTAGGATCTTGATGTATAATTATCTGATTTTCATCAGGGGAGCCTCTTCTTTTTTTAGCAGGAGATTTAATAGAAATTTTAACATTATCTATCTCTAACTCTACCTCGGTAGCACCTGATTTAGCTACAAACTTTATTAGTTCTTGAATATCTTTTAAATCCATGATATATATTGTTTGATACTACAAATGTAATTATTTCTGTGAATCGTAGGCCCATTTTAGATAAATTGATCCCCACGTAAATCCTCCACCAAATGCCGCTAGAATAAGATTATCTCCTTTATTTAATTTTTCTTCCCATTCCCAAAGACATAAAGGTATAGTAGCTGTTGTTGTATTACCATATCTTTCAATATTTAGCATTACTTTTTCATCTCCAACACCCATTCTTCTAGAAGTAGCATCAATAATCCGTTTATTTGCTTGATGAGGCACTAGCCAGGCCACATCTTCAGAAGTTAGGTTGTTTCTTTTCATGATCTCTTCCGAAACATCTGCCATGCTTTTTACGGCCGCTTTAAATACTGGTTGCCCATCCTGATAGATGTAATGCTCTCTGGCATCAACTGTTTCATGCGATGCAGGAGATAATGATCCTCCAGCTTTTAGTTTTAAAAACTCACCACCACCACCATCACTTCTAAGGATTGCATCTTGAATTCCTAGTCCTTTTGAGTTTGGCTCCATAAGAACAGCTCCAGCGCCATCACCAAAGAGGACACATGTGGTTCTTTGTGTATAGTCAACTATTGAAGACATTTTATCACACCCTACAACAATTACCTTGTTATAGGTACCAGTTTCTATAAATTTTGAAGCAGTGTTTATACCATATAAGAAACCTGAGCATGCAGCCATAACATCAAAAGCACAAATATTGTTAGCACCAATTTTATTAGCAATTAAACATGCAGTTGAAGGGAACAACATATCTGGAGTAGCAGTAGCACATATTATTAGATCTATTTCTTCAGCTAATGTTTTTGTTTTTTCTAATAATAGCTTTATTGCTTCAGCCCCTAAATCTGAGGACCCCTTGTTCTTGTCTTTAAGGATTCTTCTTTCTTTAATGCCAGTACGTGATACAATCCATTCATCATTTGTGTCAACAAGTTTTTCTAATTCCTTATTTGATAAAATATATTCAGGGACATAGCCTTGGATACCTGTAATTGCAGCATGAATCTTTTTCATTTAGTTAATGTTTTGTTTAATTTTTTTAGTTAAATCAGCATCTATTATCTTTTTTGTATGCAGAATCATGTTTTTTATAGCTATTTCATTTGAAATACCATGTCCAATCATTACGGTTTTGTTTAATCCTAATATTGGACATCCTCCATAAATCTCATAATTAAACTTATTGAAATAATCATCTTTAATTTTTCTTCTTTTTACAAGATCATAAATTCCTTCTGCTTGTTTTAATACAATATTTCCTGTGAAACCATCACAAACAACTACATCAGTTTCAGAATCAAATATATCTCTACTTTCTATATTTCCAATAAAATTATAGTCTTTTGTTTCATTCATCAGGTTATATGCTGTTTGCGTCAGCATATTTCCCTTGGATTTTTCCTCACCAATATTTAGTAAACTAACCTTAGGATTTTTAATATTATAAACATGCTCTGCATATAATGAACCTATATGGCCAAATTGGCACAATACATCTGCTTTGCAATCCACATTAGCTCCTACATCTAGTAGAATAGTTTTTTTACCATTGATTCTAGGTAAGACAGAGGATATGCATGGTCTAATAATCCCCCTAATTGATTGTACTGAATAGTACCCTCCTATAAACATCGCACCGGTATTTCCTGCGCTAGCAAATCCATCAATCTTATTGTTTGCTAAGAATCTAAATCCTTTAGATATACTAGATTCTTGTTTGTTTTTAAATGCTTTTATTGGATTTTCATCCATTGTAATCTTTTCTTCACAATGGATTATTTTAAAGTTATTCTTAACTAACTTGTGTCTTTTTAGAATAGTTTCTATTTGATCTTGTTGTCCGAAAAGAAGAAGTTCTACCTCGTTAACAAGTTCATGTGATGCGAGAATTACGCCTTCTATTATTTTCTCAGGAGCATTGTCTCCTCCCATTATATCTATGCCAATTCTCATATTTTATGAGCTGTATTTTATTTGGCTAATAATAATAAAGCAAGATGTTATGCTGAGGCTGTCTTTTCTATAGCTTGTTTCCCTCTATATGTACCACACTCTTCGCATACTCTATGATATGCAACTGAGTTACCACAGTTTGAGCAGCTATACATTGTAGTTGTAGAAGCCTTATAGTGAGTACGTCTTTTGTCTCTTCGGGTTTTAGATATTTTTCTTTTAGGATGTGCCATCTGATTGTTCTATTTTAGTTTTATATCTTTAAGAGCCTCCCACCTTGGGTCGGCTATCTTTTTAGTTTTAATTGAGTATTTATTTATCAAATTTACCATTTCTTTGTTACACTCGTCTTTATTTATTGAATTAAGTTGATGTTGACGTTTTGTTGGTATTGCCAAAATAATCATCTCGTATAAATGATTTTTTATACAAAGATCATTTTTATTTTCCTGTATATAGATAATTTCTTCTTCTGTAGCCTCCTCCTTTCCCGATTCTTGGATAATTGAACTTGTTCTTGATGATATTGGAACTTGAATTTCTTCTGTACATATATCACAAGGGATTTTATTAATTACACCATTAATTTCTACTTCTAGAGTTGTTTTTTTATCTTTTTTTATCAAACAGGTTTTAGCTATAATATCCGCACTACTTATTTCAGTTTGACTGAATGTCTCAAAGAACTCATCCCTAATTTCAAATGAGTTACTATAAACTCCATCTTTAATTCCAGTTAATTTTATTTTATAGTAATCCATTATGCTGAATTTTAAGGGCTGCAAATATATAAATTTATTACTATTTAGCTTAGTAGCTATTATGATGTTGGAGGTATCCTCTTTGTTTTATGAGTTTCTAAAATTAGAAATTTCTATAGCAGAAATAACTGCACACTTGAAAGACTCTTCATTTGCTATGTTTTTAGCGCTAATATCATATGCTACTCCATGTACTGGTGATGTGCGGATTACATCTATTCCTGCAGTAAAGTTTACTCCTTTAGAAAAGGAGAGTGCTTTAAATGGAATAAGTCCTTGATCGTGATACATTGCTAGGACCCCATCATATAATTTTAATTTTTCTTTTGTAAAGAAACTATCAGAAGGAAATGGTCCATAGATGGATATATTACGGTCTTTTTTTAGTTTTTCGATTGCAGGTATAATAATGTCTGTTTCCTCTATTCCTAGCATACCATTTTCTCCAGCGTGAGGATTGAGCCCTAGCACAGCAATCTTTGGGATTGAGATTTTGAAGTCTACTTTAAGAGATTCATTTAGTTTTTGTGCTTTTTGAATTATTTTATCTTGAGTTATAGCATCAGTAACTTCTTTTAATGCAATATGTCCTGTTACAAAAGAAATTTTCATCTTGTCACTAAGCATTATCATTAATGAATCTCCTTCGAATCTGCTTTCAAGGAATTCAGTATGACCAATAAAGTCAGGAACACTTTTCCTTACTTGATATTTATCTATTGGAGCAGTTACCAACACATCAATTTCTTTCTTTTCTAGTGCTTCACAAGCATCTTTTAATGAATCAAAAGCAATTTTTGCTGAATTAACTGAAGGCTCTCCAGGTATTATCTTATGATTATAACTTTCTTTTTCTAGAATATTTATGTTTTTCTCTTTCAGATCTTGTATAGATCTAATATCATTAGATGAGATCTTCTTTTCTTCTATAGCTAGTTTATAGTCTGAGCATATTTTGTGAGATCCAAATATTATAGGCGTACATATATCAAATAGACTTTGGTCTTTGAATGTTTTGAAAATTATCTCAAGCCCAATCCCATGCACATCCCCTAATGAGATCCCTAACCTAATTTTGCTTTTATGAAGCATTAGATTAGTGCTTTTTTACAAATTCATATAATAATCTAACTCCCATTCCAGTAGCTCCTTTTCCTCTGTATCCATATTTTGAAGTAACATATGCCGGGCCTGCAATATCAAGGTGAATCCATGGGTAGTTAATAAAATTAGAAAGGAATTTCCCAGCAGTTATAGCTCCTGCAAATGGACCTCCTATATTCTTTATATCTGCTATATCTGATTTTATTAATTCATCATAGTCATCCCAGAACGGCATTTCAGCTAAACGTTCATGGGTTCTATGACCTGTTTCCTCTAATTTCTCATGATATTTTTTTGCATTTTTTTGCATTGAAACAATTCCAAAATGTCCAATTGCCCTTGCTGCAGCTCCTGTAAGTGTGGCAAGGTCTATTACTATTTCTGGATTATATTTTTCAGCATAACTTAATGCGTCAGCAAGGATCATTCTTCCTTCAGCATCAGTGTTTAGTACTTCAACAGTAGACTTATTAAACATAGTAACTACATCTCCAGGTGCATATGCATTTCCAGACGGTCTATTATCTGTTGCTGGAACTAATCCTATAACATGTTTTGGTATTTTATTGCTTGCAATTGCATACATAGCTCCAATTACCGTTCCTGCACCTGCCATGTCTACCTTCATTATATCCATTCCTTTAGTAGGTTTTAAGCTTAGTCCTCCTGTATCATATACAATCCCCTTACCAACTAGGACGATTGGTTTTTTGTTTTTTGCATTTTTTGGTTTCCATTCTAATATAGAGAATGTAGGCTCATCAATGCTTCCTTGATTTACAGCAAGAAGACCTCCCATCTTCAATGATTGTATTTTCTTTTTGTTAAATATTGTTGTTTTAAACCCAGAACTTTTACCTGCTTCTTTTGCTAATCTTGCAAGGTCAGTTGCTTTTAAATGGGAGAAAGGTGTGTTCACTAGATCTTTAGTTAATTTTACAGCGTTAGCTAATCGTTCTATTTCTAAAAGATTATTAGAATCATCATTTTTATAGATATATATAGTAACATTTTGTTCTTTTTCTTTTTTGCTTTTATGATTAGTAAATTTATAATTTGACAATGCCATTCCCTCAACAAAAGTATATGTATTAATTATTTCTTTATCAGCATTATTTATTGTAATAGTATTCAGACCTTTAATCTTTTCAAATACTTTATCTCCTAGACATCTTAGGTTTTCTAAATAAAGATTGTGATTATTTATTTTTTTTGGATTAACAACTATAATCTTTCTTATATACTGATTAAGAATAATAATTTCTTTGTTTTCTTTTTGTTGCTCTTTTATAAATTTCTTTTCCTGACTATTTAGACTTATACTAGATATTTTAGTTTTCTTATCTGATAGTATAATGACATGATCTTTTTCTGTAATTGTGTTTTTATTTTTAATAATAGTCTTCATATAATTATGTAATTTTGGTGATGTAAAATTAAGGTTTTTTATGGATAGCAGATTATTATTAGCTAGAGCGTTAAAAAAAGAGTTTCTTTCAATAGAGGAAGGGATGTTTTTATTTAATAATGTACCAACAGCTGAGTTAATGTGGACTGCTAATGAATTAAGACAGGATCTAGTACCAGGAAATATTGTGACATGGCAGATTGATAGAAATGTAAACACTACGAATGCTTGTAATGCAAATTGCAAGTTCTGTAATTTCTTTAGACATCCAAAACATAAAGAGGTCTATATAACTGACATGGATACCTATAAAAGGAAGATCGAAGAGACGATTAAGTTTGGCGGGGATCAGCTATTATTACAAGGAGGCCATCACCCTGGACTGGGTCTTTCATACTATACAAAGTTATTCAGAAATTTAAAAAACCTGTATCCAAATATTAAGCTTCACGCATTAGGACCTCCAGAAGTAGCGCATATATGTAAGATTGATAATATTTCTCATGAACATGCTCTTTCTGAATTAAAAGATTCAGGAATGGATAGTATGCCAGGAGCTGGAGCAGAAATTCTAAGTGATAGAGTACGACGTTTAATTTCAAAAGGAAAGTGTACAGGTATAGAATGGTTGCAGATCATGAGAGAAGCACATAAATTAAACATAACAACTTCTGCAACAATGATGTTTGGCCATGTAGAAACATTACAAGAACGATTTGAACATCTAGTCTTAATTAGAGATGTCCAGGCTGAAAAACCTAAGGGTTCTAAAGGTTTCTTAGCGTTTATTCCATGGCCTTTTATGGACGATGGAACTTTACTTCAGAGGGTAAAAGGAATTAACAATGAGACTACATCAGATGAATATATTAGGATGTTAGCTCTAAGTAGAATAATGCTGCCAAATATTTCTAACATACAGGCTTCCTGGTTAACTGTTGGGGCATCCACAGCCCAAATATGTCTTCATGGAGGAGCTAATGATATGGGCTCTATTATGTTAGAAGAGAATGTTGTTTCAGCTGCTGGAGCACCGCATAGATTTACTTCTGATAGTATTCAAAATTGTATTATTGAAGCAGGTTTTCAACCACAATTAAGAGATCAGCAATATAATTTTAGAGATATTCCTGCAAAAATTGAGCAACAAAAAATAGATTATTAGCATGTTTACTGGAATAATTGAAAATACAGCAGTCCTTATAAATATACAAGAGAATGATAATAATTTAGATTTATCTTTTACAACAGATCTTTTATCTGAGTTAAAGATTGATCAAAGTATTTCTCATAATGGAGTATGTTTAACAGTTGTTGATATTTCTAATGAATCATATGTTGTGAATGTTATAAAAGAGACTTTACGGAAAAGTAATTTAGGGACTTTAAAAATTGGAGATTTTGTTAATGTTGAGAGAAGCACACAAATAAATAGTAGGTTAGATGGTCACATTGTACAAGGTCATGTTGATCAGATAGGTATCTGTCAGTCTATTGAAGAACAAGGAGGGTCTTATTTTATGACATTTAAATATGAGCCATCAGAAAATATAACAGTAGAGAAAGGCTCTGTGTGTGTAAATGGAATTAGCTTAACAGTGGTTAATTCTATGCCTGATTCATTTTCTGTAGCTATCATTCCATATACCTGGGACAATACTAATCTGCAGGATGTTCAAGTTGGGGGGAGCGTGAATTTAGAGTTTGATATTTTAGGTAAATATGTTTCTAAACTTATGTCTAGGTCTTAATTTTTCTCTGATATTTCATTTTTCTTGGTTAAGAACCTATAATTTAATCCTATTGTTAATTGATTTTTTGATCCAATTTGTAGACCATTTAGATATTGATAAATAGGGATTTCATAAGTAGCAAATAAACTTAATGATTTTAAGGAATAACTAATCTGAGGAATAACAAATATTTTTCTACCCCCAGAAGACTCTTCTAGATCATTAAGGTATTCATTTTCCCATTCAAATTGACTTTCTCCGGCATCCATTTTTTTAATGATTTCACCTTTAATTTGGAGTGTTGATGATATTTTGTTTTTGAATGTTTTTCCAAAATATAATCCATAGCTTGTATAATCTCCAATTTTTTGATCTAACGAATTATACCCTTTGTTGATGTGTAAGATGTTTGCAAAAACCCTCAATTTGCGCAGCTTATATTCTTTGAAGAAAAAGGAATAGAGGATTAAATCATTTGCACCTGATGATAGTTGTGTTATGGGTGGATTAACATCCCATATTCCTGGGATTGTCTCACTTGAGTCAGTATGTGACCCAATGGGGAGTTTTATACCAACACCTATTGTTATTTCAGATCTAGTAAAAGGAAGGTCATTATTGTATATATTATATCTTGGAAAGATAATTAGATCACTAAATCCTTTTGAGCACAGGGTATCAGATTTATTATATCCCACCTTCGTTTTATTTATAAAATATCCGCTGGCTAATGATATAGTAAGCTTATTACTTATTCCATAATCAGTTCGTAGAAAAATATAATTACTATTTAGATTATCGAAGCTTATAGGGTTTATAGTGTCTTTTTTTCCTACATAGAAGTTGTCAGAGAAATTATATTGGTAATTAATAGAGGTTTCAACTTGGTGTTTTAGTAAGACCCCTGTTGATGCACCGCCAGCTATAGGGTTGCCAGAACCTCCCGAACAACAACCTTGTGCATTTAGTGAATTATATGAGAATGCTATTAGTATTAACGAAATAAAAAAGCGTGTGTCTTTCAGCACTAGTTCAATATATTAACTGTTTTGACCTGTTCTTGTTTGGCGTTACTTAGTTTAATAAAGTACATCCCATTCTTCAATGAACCTAGATTAAATTCTTCTTGATGAACCCCCTTGTGTTTAACATGTTTTTCTTTTAAGATTATGCTTTTACCTAGAGGATCTATTAGCTCTATTTCTATTTCTTCCCTGTCTTTTGTTGAATATGAAATATTCAGGATGTTTGTTATTGGGTTAGGGTAAGTTTTTATTTTAAAGATATCTTCTTCTTGCTCATCTATCGATGACAGCCCATCAGTGATAGCTGCAGATATTGCTGCGTGCACATTAGAGTAGTTTATTTTATCATCATTCTTATTTAGATATATAAGATGATTAGTGCCGCCAAGGACCACTACCTTAGGCATTCCATCTACACCGTAGTCACTCATTGTTATATTGGCATTAGAGAATATTGTTGAGTTTGGCATATTATATGTGGTTGCAAAGTTATTTAAGATAACACATGATGTATTTGCATAATCGTCTGCAATATAGAAATGCACTTTTCCGGGATGACTGGACGAGAAGGATTGGACAGCATCATATGCTGGGTATGAATATGTTGCGCATGGAGGACAAGGCATAATCCATGATATAACTATAATATTACCTGCGTCTAATTCATTAAATAAGTTATGTGAAATACCATCACAATCATCTTCTATAAAATTTGTTGCATATGTCTGTCCATTAATTGACTGGATAGAGATAAAGTATAATAAAAAGAAAAATAGGGTTTTGTTCATTTCTTATAAGTTTGTTTGCGTTCATATTTACAGCAATAATGTAATAAGTTATATATTTCATCTGCGGCTCTATACATTTCAGTATCATATCCAACAGCTGCAATCTCTTTCTGTATCCTGTTTAATGTCGTTTTTTCAGAAAAGAATTTAACTTTTAATCTTTGTTTATTTACATTCCATTTAGCTGATTTCACACCAGGAATACTTCTTGCTGTCTTTTCAATCTTTGTTTTACACATCATACAATTTCCAGAAACTTGAAAAGTTGCCTTTAGGATACTATCCTTTATTGTTAAGGATTGCAATAAAAAGAATATTAGAAATATTAAAAGTGGATATTTATTTTTCATTTTATAAAGATATGTATTTATATTTGATGTTTGATAGAAAACATTTTTTATGATGAGAAAAAAAATACTGTTATTAGGTTCAGGTGAATTAGGAAGAGAAGTAGTAATTGCACTTCAAAGATTAGGACAGTATGTTATTGCAGTTGATTCATATGAAAATGCTCCCGCTATGCAAGTTGCACATGATTTTGAAGTTATTAATATGCTTGATGGAGATGCTCTTGATGGTATTGTAGAGAAGCATAGTCCAGATATTATTGTTCCCGAGGTAGAGAGTATTAGAACCGAACACTTTTATAAATATGAGGAGCAGGGCTATAAGGTAGTGCCATCAGCAAAAGCAGCTAATTATACGATGAATAGAAAAGCTATTCGTGATTTAGCATCCATTGATCTTTCGATAAAGACTGCAAAATATAAATACGCTAGATCATTTGAAGAGCTTAAAGCAGGAGTTGAATATTGTGGATTTCCTTGTGTTGTAAAGCCCTTAATGTCAAGCTCGGGTAAAGGACAATCAGTTATAAGAACGGTTGATGATATAAGAAAATCTTGGGATTATGCTATGGAAGGATCAAGAGGAGATCTAATGGAGGTGATTGTAGAGGAGTTTATTTCATTTGAATATGAGATTACTCTATTAACATTAACTCAAGATAATGGAATTACGTTGTTTTGCCCACCGATTGGACATAGACAAGAGAGGGGAGATTATCAAGAAAGTTGGCAGCCTATGTCTATGAAAGAAGAATTTCTCATGCAGTCTCAAAATATGGCCAGAAGAGTAACTAGTGCTTTGGGAGGATCAGGTATTTGGGGGGTAGAATTCTTTGTTGCAAAGGAGGGGGTTTATTTTTCAGAATTATCTCCACGTCCTCATGATACCGGTATGGTAACTCTAGCCAATACTCAGAATTATAATGAATTTGAATTACATGCAAGAGCTATTCTGGGAATTCCCGTTGACCAAATCAAGCTTCTAAAAAATGGTGCTTCTGCTGTAGTTTTAGCAAATAAAGAAAATCATGATTTTCCAGTGATCACTGGATTAGAACAAGCAGCTAGTCTTCCGGATACTGATTTTAAGATTTTTGGAAAACCTACTACAAGAAAATACAGGAGAATGGCTGTTACCTTAGCTTATGGACAAGATACTGTTGAGGAATTAACACAGAAGGCTAAAGATGTAGCGGCGTTAATAAAGATAGATTAGTTTATGATCTTATACATCTTATAGTGCGGTCCAATATCCTTTATGTTGAATTCTGGTCCAATTATTTTAAATCCTAATACAGTATAAAATTCTAATGCAACTAATCTGGCATTACACCATAATACATCACATTTTTTTTCTTCTAATATTTTAAAAGCAGCGATCATTAGTTTAGTTGCAGCGGATATTCTTCTAAAGTCAGGATGCGTAGCCATTCCTCTAAGTCTGTAACCATTAATTGATTTTATATCTTTATCATTCTCAGGATAGAATGATCCTATTGATATTATTTTTTTATCGATTATAGACGCTAGATGGAATGTTTCTTTATGATCATCTAAATCGTAATAAGTTGTCTCAACAGGAAGATTAGGTCTTAAAACAAGATTTCTTAATGGTCGAATTTTCTCCGCATTTACTAAAGATATGTTCATCTTTTATAAATAGAGGTTAGGTATTCCAAAATAGAATTCTAGAACCTTAATTTTAAATATATAATCATATTTTGATCTTATGAGATCTGATTGTGAAGCTTCAAATAATTGTTGAGCCTGTAAGAAATTTATTGTATTCATGGCTCCATTTTCAAATCGATCTTTTGCATAGTTGTATGCTGTTTCTCGTGCTATATTTGTTTTCTTGGCCGCCTCATATGCTTTTAATGCTCCTTCTGCATCGTTTAAAGATTGATTAATTGTATTTTCTAAATCAAGTTTAGTTTGATCAAGGACATTTTTATTTCTCAGAACATTTAGTTTTGATTTTTTAATATTAGTTCTGGTTGTTAACCCATTTAGTATGGGAATATTTACTTGTAAACCGATGCTTTCTCCAGCATTCAAATCAAATTGGTTTTTTAATGAAGTTGGAGCATCTATTATTACTCGTGAGTTATATGAATAATATCCAGACATTGTAGGTAGTATTGCTGATTTGGAGATTTGCTGGTCTTTGATGGCAATTTTTAGATTTGTTTTTGCAAGCTTTATGTCATTTCTATTTTTTAAAGCTTTCTGAAATATCTCATCGGCACTTTTATTTAAAATAGCTGTTTCAGGAATTTTATAGTCTTGATCAGCAATCTCAAATTTTTCTACATCACTAAATAATAATAGCTGTGCCAAGGACATTTTAGAGATATGATGATTGTTTTGTGCAACAACAAGATTCTGTTCTGCTTTTGCCAGGTTAGCTTCGATTTCATACAAATCTCCTCTTGGAATAACTCCGTTGTTAAATCTTTCTTGAGTAATTGCAAGTTCTTCCTGTGAAACTTTTAGTTGAGACTCTTGGATAGATAATTGTTCTTTGTTAAATAAAATCTGAAGATATGAATTTGCTACAAGCAGTGAAATATCTTCTTTCATGTCTTCCAGCTGGTATTGCTTTGCTAACACATCCAAATTTGCTCGGTGTAATCTTCTAATGTTTGCTAGACCATTAAAAACATCTATTCCTACACTCATATTTATTGATGAGTTTTCAGTTGTTTGGTTTTCTAAAAGGCCAGTAGTTATGTTTTGTGTTAGACCAGTATTCCAACTGTGATTTCCACTTAGATTAAAGCTTGGGAGAAAATTTCCTACGGCTGTTTTTTTGTTTTCAGATGAGTTTAACAGATCTAATCTAGAGTTTTTTATTGATATATTTTTTTCGATTGCTCTTTCAATACAATCTTTCAGCGTATATGTCTCTTGAGCACTTAAATTTAATGTGTAAAGAAATATACCAATTGTAATTACCGCGATTCTTATTCCTCTTCCCATTTCTTTTTATTTGGTTTTGTGATATTCCATACTTTCACTTTTTCATCTTCGTTTAGACCAGAAAGAACTTCTACATTTATTCCATCAGAAAGTCCAAGGGTAATGTCTCTTTTTTCAAATTCTTGGTCTCCAATTTCAATTTCTACAAATGGCTGTTTTGTTTCTAGATCATACTGTATTACAGCTTCATTAAGTGAGTTTACATTTTCTCTTTTTGCAGTAATTATTGATGCATTAGCGCTATATCCTGCTCTAACAAAATATTCTGTATCTAATAAAACCTCTGCCTCAATTTTAAATTGAACAGCCCCAGCTTCCTCAACTCCTTTTGGGGCTATAAACTTTAATTTTGCTGGGTATGTTTTTTCTTCAATTGCCGCAAGACTAATTGTTAGTTCCATACCATCTTTTAGTTTACTTACTTCTCCTTCATCAACTTTCCCTTCAAAGATCATTACATTAAGATCAGCAATAGTGGCAATAGTGGTCCCAGGATTAAATGTATTTGCCTGAATAACTTGGTCCCCCTCTTTTACTGGTATTTCTAAGATTGTTCCTGTCACTGTTGCTCTAACATTTGTATTAGTAACACTTGATCCATCTGAAGATCCTAGTTTGATAATTTGAAGATCACTTTCTGCATTTTCCAAATTCTGAAGCGATTGATTGTATTGAAGTTCAAAGTTATTATACTCTTGCTCTGAGATGATTCCTTTTGAGAATAATATTTTGTTTCGTTTAAATTCTGTTTCAGAGTTGTTTAAAACAATTCTAGAATTCTTAACTCTTCCTTCTGCACTATTAAGTGTCTGTTCATTAGGAACAACCTTAATCTTTACAAGTAAATCTCCTGCCTTAACTTTATCACCTTCCTCAACTAATATCTTGTCAATGATACCAGCTATCTGTGGCTTGATTTCTACTTCATCTTCAGGAATTACTTTTCCCGTTGCAACAATTTTAGTTTCAATTATTGCTTTAGATAATTGTGTTGTTTCGTATAGAGTTAAATCTTTTTTATTTGAATTAATAAAAAATGAAGTTGCAAATATAACTCCTATAATTAATACTCCTATTCCAATTTTTTTCATTTTTTTACTTTTAAATTATTCATCTTTTAATGCTTCTATTGGTTTAATACTTATAGCTTTTTCTGCCGGAATAAAACCAATTAATGTTCCTAGCCCAACCATTAACAATAATGCCCCTAAAATAAAATTTATTGGAACTGTAGGATTTGTAAAGGGCATGTCCTCCAAGTTTTGTGTGCTAATATTTATTATGTATAGAATAAATGCTCCCAGAATAATACCTATTACGCCTGCAATAATAGTTAAAAAAACAGATTCTAAGATTATTTGTCTTCTAATATGATTTGGACTAGCTCCAATTGCTCTTCTTATGCCAATTTCTTTAGTTCTTTCTTTAACAGAGATTAAAAGTATATTACCAATTCCAATTACTCCAGCAAGGATTGTGGCTATGCCAATTATTAATGAAATAAAGGATATTCCCTTGGCAAAATTCTTAATCCTAGTAAATAATGCACCTAGATTAAATCCTCCTATAGCTTGCTTGTCATCTGGATGGATTTTATGAATTTCTTTGAGTTGAGCTCTTACTTTTTCTTCAACTTCTAATATATTAACATCATCAAATCCTGCAATTAATAGAAAACCGACAACATCTCCAGTGTTATATATTCTTTTAAATGTAGAGAAAGGAACGTGTATATCTCCATCATCATTGAAAGAACCACCTCCCTCATCAACATACTTATGTATTCCTATAATTCTAAAATAGATGCTATTTATATTAATATATTTTCCAATTGGATTCACATCATCTTTAAAGAGTTCCTTTTGTGTTCTCTCGCCAATTACACAAACCTTCCTTTCTTCTTTTATATCTAGTTCATTTATAAATCTCCCTCCATCATAAATATCTTTTTGTGTTACTATTGTTAAGACGGGATAATCTCCATAGATGTTAAATGTTCCAGATCGTTTTCCATTTTTAGCATTTGCTCCACTTGAGCCAAAATTTCCTTTTTGTATTCTAGGAGCGATATATTGAATTTCAGGAATATTGTTTTTTAAAGTTTTCACATCACTTAATTTCAATCTGATACCTCGATCAGTCTTAAATCCTGCATATGGTATGCTAGTAGATTGCGCCCATATAAATAACATATTTGAAGATATTCTTTCAAATTGTTTTTCAAAACCATTATCTACTCCTTTAGCCGCTCCTGAAAGTACTATATATAGAAGTATACCCCAAAGGACACCAATTATAGTGATTATAGTGCGCATTTTATTTTGCCCTATTGAGCCAAATATCTCTTGCCAAGTATCTCTATCAAAAATTGTATTCATCTATTTGTCTCTTAAAGCAATTATTGGTTTTATTCTTGCGGCTTTTCTTGCTGGAAGATAACCTGCTAACGCTCCAAAGAATATTAATATTATTGTGGCCCAAACAGCATCAGAAGTATCTATATATGGGTTAGATATAAAGTATTTCTCCATTAAACTATCTCCAATTAAATTCAATATAAGAAGAGCTGTGAGTAGGCCAGAATATCCAGAAATTATGGTGATAAAGATTGATTCTTGAAGAATCATTGCTATAATACTTTTTGGAGAAGCACCAATTGCTTTTCTAATTCCTATCTCTTTGGTTCTCTCTTTCACAACAAATACCATGATATTGCTAATTCCAATTATCCCTGCAATTAATGTTCCAATTCCAATAAATGAGATAATTATATTTAGTACAGAAGCAAATTGTCTTGTGTTTTCTTGTCCTTCACCAGTATTGCTAATATAAACCCCTCTATTATCCTCCGGGGATATAAATTTCTTCTTTTTAATATAACTTTCTAATTCTTTTTCAAGTATTAAAGATTCATCATAGCTCATATTTTTATCATAAATAACTATCATTTGATCGATTTCATCATTGTTCTTTTGAATCTTTTGCATAGTCGAATATGGAACATATAAATTTCTTTCCTCTCTGTCACCACCTTCATCTTGGAACACTCCTATAACCTTCCAACTATGTCCACTTCCGAAGATGTATTTTCCGATGGGATCCTCATCTTTAAATAAATCTTCTGCAACTAATCTTCCAATTACAACATGTGTTTTTTTATTTGCGATATCTCCCTCATTCAAATATCTTCCCTTCATTATTATTGTTAGTTCTGCTTCTTGGTGGCCAGGTGAGACTGCTCTTACTGAGTAATTATTTGATTTTTCTTTATACTTTATTTGATTATAAAAACTGTTTCTTACAACTATATCTTCAATTTTAGAATTAAATTTTTCTTTAAAATCTTTTAAGTCACTATTTGTAAACTTTATTCTTCTTTGTGATTTATATCCTCTATATGGAATTGTTGTTGAACTAGGATATAATCTGATAGTATTCACTTTATCATCAGTAAAAAATTTTCCAAAACTATTTTGCAGGCCATTGCCAAGACCAAAAAGTATAATAAAAATTAAAATACCCATAGCCACAGTAAATCCAGAAAGAAATGTTCTTAGTTTATTTTTCTGAATCGTGTCAAAAATTTCTTTCCAGCTATCTTTATTGAACATTATCTATTTTATTTTAACATCTGTCATGATAACCCCATCTTTAAGTGTAACAATTCTATTACACATATTTGCAATATCATGTTCATGAGTTACTACTAATATTGTTTTCCCTTCCTTATTAATTTTTTTAATTAGACTCATTACCTCTTCAGAAGTTGTAGAGTCGAGAGCCCCAGTCGGTTCATCCGCTAATAAAACTTTTGGTTGAGAAGCTAAAGCACGAGCAATGGCTATTCTTTGTTTCTGACCCCCAGACAATTCACTTGGAAGATGTTCGGCCCAATCAGCTAAACCAACTTTATCGAGGTATTCTAAGGCAATCCCCTGACGTTCTTTTCTTGAAACTCCTTGATAGTATAAAGGAAGAGCAATATTCTCTAGAGCGGTTTTATAATTAATTAGATTGAATGATTGGAATACAAAACCTAGAAATTGATTTCTGTATTTGGCAGCCTTAGTTTCATCTAGATCTTTTATTGGAAAATTATCAAGAGAGTATAATCCAGAATCATAATTATCTAACATTCCAATGATATTTAATAGAGTAGATTTTCCGGACCCAGAAGATCCCATTATAGCTACCAGTTCTCCTTCATTGATTTTTAGATCGATACCTTTTAAAACATGTAGGGAATTTTGCCCAATTCTATAGGATTTATTTAATTTTTTTATTTCAATCATATCATAATTCTGTTGTCAAATTTATTAGACAAAGATAGTTGTGATATTCTAATTTGATGTAGTTGTTTGTTATTTTTTTAGTTTATATTATATGTTTTTGATTTGCATATTAATCCTTACAACTAATACAAGTAAGCCCTTCTTCTTCCATTTCCCAATAGTGTCCAAGCATGTCATAGTCCCAAGTATCGGTCGTATTTTTTATATCATAAATAAAATCTTCCATGCTACGATCCAAATAAATCACAGATCCATCTGGAATTTCTAAAGTTATATCTAATTCTTGCATACGCCACTTTTGTGTAGAGATGGTGAAAAAATCATCAAAAATTAGATTATCATTTTCTAGTGTAAATTCAAAACCAATTCCTTCTACCATTTCTTTTGCTAGATGTTTGTCTTTACCCCTTGCAGTAGCTTCTTTAATTAAATTAAAATTATCATTTTTACTTTTTACAATATCTAACTGCATTCCAATACCGATTAAGTTATCTTCAAATGGAGTGACTTTAAATCCTTTTGCATCAAATATATTGTCTAACACTCTATTAACATCATTCATACTTAAATAGAGAGTGTCGCTTTCTGTAATTATATTTTCAATAATTGTGTTTTTTGCTTCTTTTTGAAATTCTAATGAAATGTCTTTTGCTGAATTAAGAAGAAAGAATATAGATGTTATCCATAAAACAAATATTCCTATTTTGTAATTCATATGGATTTTGGTATTATTAACTAATCTTAATCCAAATAGAATAACTGCAACAATTGGTATCCCAATAAAGATAGAGAGCCATGTTATTGAATTATTGTTAGGGAAACCATTGAATACATGGTCAACCATTGGATGGTTATGAAATAAAATTTCTGCACCAGAGAATACAAAACTGAAAATAAGGAGAAGTAGGATTCCTCCAAATAAAATGCAAAAAATTCCAAAACAACTTCCTGCAAATTTAAATACTCCTTTAATTACACGGATAAAAAAATCCACTATTTTTCTGAAAAAACTATTTGCTCCAAATATTTCTTTAGTGAACTTCCTGTCAAAATCTCTTATTTTATCTTCTATTATATTTAATTCTTTTTTAATATTTTTTTCAATATTATTAATGTTTACTCTTTCACCTTTCATCTCTAATTTTTCAGCAGTAGTTTTAGCAGATGGAAGTGCAATCCAGAACATTATATATAGAAATGGTGCTCCAGGGCCAATTAAAAATAATATCCCTATAAATATAATTCTACAGAAAAGGACATTTATATCAAAATAATGAGCCATTCCACGACAAACTCCACCAATCATTCTATCTTCCTCATCTCTGAAAACTTTTCTTCTTTTTCCTTTTCTTAAGTCTTCTTCTTTATCCTGACTTTCCTGAGATTGCTCCTGCTCAATTTCATCATCATATTGGCTAGGGTCACCCATTATTGTAGTTATTTCATTTATATCAGTAAGTGAAATCGCTTCTTTTTTATCTAATCGTTTCGTAAAAAGTTCAGCAATTCTTCCTTCAATATCTTTTAATATTTCATCTCCACCTTCTTCATTTTTAAAATGATTTTTAAGTGCATTTAGGTAATTGTTCAATGTTTCAAAAGCATTTTCATCAATATGAAATACAATTCCTGCTAGGTTAATGTTTACAGTCTTATTCATCTTTTTTTGTTTTAGTGGTTAATCGTACTGCTTTTGCTAAATCTTTCCAAGTGCTATCTAATTCTATTAAAAATGCAATTCCTTTTTTTGTTAAAGAATAATATTTTCTTGGTGGTCCTGCACTAGACTCTTCCCAGCGGTATTGTAATAATTCAGCATTTTTTAAGCGAGTAAGTAGGGGATATAGCGTTCCTTCCACTACTATCAATTTTGCTTTTTTTAGCTTTTCGATAATATCAGAAGGGTAGGCCTCACCATTTTTTAATATGGAAAGTATGCAGTATTCCAAAATCCCTTTTCGCATTTGCGATTGTGTATTCTCAATTTTCATTTTGCAAACATATATAAAATTATAGTACTATGCAAAACAAAGTACTATAAAAATTAAATACTAGAGTTGGGCAATTAAAATTAAATTAAAAAATGTGGGGATTGTTTGATTATTAGGTTTTGTAAAAATTCTTAATAGCTAGACAGATTTCAGCTTTATAAATTAGTTCTTGTCTACCCAATCGTCATGTTCTTTAATTAAATCAATTAAAGCATCTACAGCTTCTTCTTCATCAATATTTTTTTTGACAACAGTTTTTTCTTTATATAATGTGATTTTTCCTGGGCCTGTTCCTACATAACCATAATCTGCATCTGCCATTTCTCCAGGACCATTTACAATACAGCCCATAATTCCAATTTTTACTCCTTTTAAGTGATCAGTAACTTTCCTGATTTTAGCTGTGGTTTCTTGGAGATCAAAAAGAGTTCTTCCACATGATGGGCATGATATGTATTCAGTTTTAGAAATGCGAGTTCTTGTAGCTTGTAGAATTCCAAAGCCTAATGAGTTAATCATTTGATCCGAACCACAATCTGGCGCATAAATAAACGCCCCATCTCCTAATCCATCTAACAGTAAACTACCAATATCTATAGAAGCTGAAAGTTGTAATTTTTGCTCGGATAAATTTTCATAAGCTCTTCTAATAATTACAGGAGTTTTTATTCCGCTATTTATGAGTTCTATAAAAAATCTTCTCTGTTCTGCAATTCCGTTTTTATTATGTGTGTCTATTAAAAGTACTGCCGTTTTGTCTAATTTTAGTTTGTTTTTTAGTTCTTCAGATAAATCTGAGAAGCAAGCATAAATCACATTCATTTTATCAGACTGATCTTGCTCACTTAAATATTGTTTTGTAGTTAAACAAGGATAACCCTTTTTATGTTTGTTCCATTTTTGATAGTTGTAAATTAACCTAAGAGTTCCAGGAACCTCAAAATCTAAATCATGATCTCCAACAAAAACATAATCTGCTGCCATATCTGAAATATTCCACTTGTCTAAAGGAACAGAGTAGTTATATCCTAAAGCAAAAAAAGAGGCAGGTGTTATTTTCTTTTTAAGACAAAAATCCGCTTTTATTATAGGGGGATTTTTTCCTCCAATATTTAAAACTGTGTTGGTTTTTCTTTTTTGATAATCAAATGAATGAAGAGGGTTGTCAGTTATTTTTTTAATAGAATCATGTCGCTCAATTTTTTCAAAATGAGAAAGTAAATTTTTAGCAACAGGCAACTCAAATTCAGGAGCTTCTGTAAGAGAAACTCTAATTGTATCACCTAGTCCATCTGCTAAAAGAGTACCAATTCCTACAGCTGATTTTATTCTTCCATCTTCTCCCTCTCCTGCTTCTGTGACTCCTAAATGCAAGGGATAATTCATGCCTTCTTTGATCATTTTTACTACTAATAAACGGTATGCTTGCACCATAACTCTTGTATTAGAGGCTTTCATTGAGAGGATAATTTCATGATAATCTTCTTCACGACAAATTCTCAGAAACTCCATTGCAGATTCCACCATTCCTGTTGGAGTGTCACCATAACGAGATAGAATTCTGTCCGATAAAGAACCATGATTTGTTCCTATTCTCATAGCAGTACCATGTTCTTTACAAATTTTTACAAGAGGAGTAAATTTTTCTTTTATTCTTAACAGCTCTTCATTATATGTTTTGTCGGTATATTCAATCTCTTCAAACTTTTTTTTGTCAGCGTAATTTCCAGGGTTTATTCTAACTTTTTCTACTATCCTAGCAGCTACTTCTGCAGCGTTAGGTGTGAAGTGAATATCTGCAACAATAGGAGTTGAGTATCCTCTTTTTAAGAGTTCATCTTTAATGTTTTTGAGATTCTCAGCTTCTCTTTTACTTGGAGCTGTTATTCTTACTAATTCACAGCCCGCATCAATCATACGTATCGATTCTTCAACAGTAGCAATGGTATCCATTGTATCTGTTATGGTCATAGATTGAACAGCAATAGGATTATCTCCTCCAATTTTCAAATTACCAATCTTTACAACCCTTGTTTTAAAGCGAGAAAATTTAGTTAAACTATTGCAATATTCCATTATATCTTAACAACCTTTTTAAGAATCTCTTTGTCGTTGGTTATGATCTTTATCATATAGACACCATCTTTTAAGTAACTAAGATCTATATTTTTTGAAAAATCCCCTTGAGTTTCTATTGTTACTTTTTTTAACTTTTTACCTATGCTATCAAGAACAACAAAATCTGTTATCCCTTCAGAAAATCCTTTTATTGTAATTTGGTTTTTGGCTGGATTTGGGTAAAATGACCATTCAGTTAAATCCTCTTCTATAGATGTTGTGTTGTTGTTAACTTGAAATTCATGATGAATGAAAGATCCAAAGTCACCTTCAAAAACTTTTATCCAACTACCTGCTAATTTTCTAAATCTAGCCATTCCAGCACCATCATTGTTTGCCCAGAAATCAATCCCATCATCATCAGTATCAGTCATAATAAAACTATAACATCCATCATCAAAAACCAGGGTGTCTCGGTATTGACTATTAATCATTAGACTTCCTCCTCCTGCTGATTCGTATGTGAGGTTATTGTTGCTATCATAAATTTTCCATGAAGTCTCTGATTGGTTTAATCCAATACTTCCGCTATTTGTTTGTAACCATAGCGCAAAAGAATTCTCGTATGATGGAGTTGGTTCAAATGTGGAGTTAATATAATTGTTATATATGTTTTCGTCTGAGGATTGGTTTGGCTCACTGATTTCTACATAGAATTTATTATTTGAGTTCATTAGGTTGTCCCAAATACTTGACGGAGCATTTAGTTCAACTGTATCTTGTTCTTGAAAGTTTAGATTTCCACTCCATATTTGAGATTCTTTATTTGTTGAGTTGTTTACCCAATATTCAATTTTCAGACTTGTTAAGGAATTTGCTCCAGTATTCTTTATAATAATTTTTGGTTTCCCACATGTTGGATTAATTCTTGAGTATTTTACTTTATCTGTTGGAGAGATTATATCAACTACTGAAGCATCTAGATTATGATTTGGAGCTTTGTAGCTTACAAGCTGAGAGCTTACCCAATAATTTGAAGTTCCTGATGCATTAGTCACTCCATAATCAATATTATGAGTTTGCCCGGCTGTTACTAAGGATGTGATATCATCTTCTCTTAAATCAGAAGCTTGACCTGGACACCATCCTGCTCTATCATAAATCCATGTTCCTCCTTGAGGATAGATAGGGTTGCCTCCACATTCTGTCCAAACAGGCCATGTGTATTCAATATTTCCTCCATTAATATTTATAAAATGATCTCTAGGTATAAATTCCCCCTCTTGACCGTGGCCAGTTATTACAGTTCTTATTTTGTAGGATACCGCATTTGGATCTAATTGGATATCTCTAGGTTCAAATGAATCTTCATTTAATATTGATGTATATCCTCTTGATTGAGGCCTCCAAATTTGCTGAATATCTACAACATCTCTAGATGGTGTTCCAACAATGAAATGAAATTTAATATCCATATCCTCTTGCCATTGCCCTCCACTGGTCATATTGATTCTTTTTAGTCCTTTTAGTATTGGCGCAAAATCTGTAACGTCGAAATACCAGGTTTTTCCATAGGTTCCTAAATCAAGATATGCCCCATAGGGAGTTACAAATGACATGATTTGGAATGCCATTGGGTATCTATTATAATAGATTAATTCTCCGACATAGATAGTGCTGTCAATATGTAATGTATCACTAGAAATAACTATACCGCTTGTATCATATGTATTACTTACAGCATGCCAAAAGGTGTTTGATGAAATAACAGCAATACTATCGTGATTTAATGAGTTGTAATTTGAATAGACAGCTCTTTCTTGAATAGTATTTGGAGGTGCTAATAGTGAATCTAGGATAGTTGATATTGTAGTAGTGCTCTGATAATCTCCCTGGAAAATTTTTAGTGATGGACGAAGATTTGTTGATGTGAAAAACTGAGATATTTTTTCTCCTCTTGAAGATTGCCATAGTACATTTCCATTAAAATTTGCAATAGCATTATTAGAGGAATTGTCATTAGCATTATTTCCGTTTCCTTCATTAAAAGGATAATAGGCCACTAAGTTATTGTAATCGGGATGGTTGTTGTTAAGACGTATATTCATCCATTCACCTATCGTAGTTTGATTAAGCTCTTTGTTAAAAATTCTTAATTCTTTTATTTTTCCATCCCAGAAATAACCTGTCCCTTTTCCATTAGACCCTAAGCTTAGCTGTTGAATATCTATTAGTTCATTTTTATTATTTCCGCTATGCCAGAGCATACCATTCTTATACATTTTCATTTCTCCACTAACACTATTTTTTGTAAAAACCCAGTGATTCCATTTAGATGAGAATTCGTTTTGGCTTGCTAGCTTATCTATTCTATCGTATGAGCCTGCATTATTTCCGCAATCCCAATAAACTCTACTATTGCTCCAGGGGAAATGAATGTTTAGTGTTCGGCTTCCATTAGCATCAAGGCCTTCAAGTATTGTACTATTATAGGGTAGTGTGTTTTCGTCACCATAAACCCAGAAAGAAACGGTTATTTCATTTGAGATTGTGCTTAGTGGCGCGTGTGGTATTGATATCGATTCATTTTGGTTGATGTCAATATTTACCGCATCATTCGAGCTAAGTCCACAATTAAAGTTTAAAGAATCCCCTGAAATTAAAGTTGGAGAAGATGTTACAGAGTTTGTTAGAGAAAACTCAATAATTAGATTAGATATAGAGTCCCAAAGAAAAGGAGTGTGGAATTGGAAGCGATTTTCACCAGGATTAAGATTGGAATTTGCATGATACACTTCTGTAAAACCATTTATGTTTGGGGATGATGAATTTAAAACGCTATCTGTTGTTAGTTTAAGTTTTATTCTAAGAAAATTAGCTGTGCTAGCGCCAATGCTATTGACTGATAGCCCATAAATTGAGTCATTTGTTAATCCTAAATTGCTAAGCTCATTAGCTTTGTATAGGAATTGAGATTTGTTTGAAGATTTATCTGTTTCTAAAACAAAACCTAGCTGATGATTTCCTTGGCCAGTCTGTATAGTGTCTTCATTTAGGATGCTATTAATAATTGTGTTTTGCTGATAAAATTGATAGTAATTATATACTGGAGAAATACTATAAGGATAGATGTTTCCTGAAAAACTTGAGATTAAATGACTTGCAGTTTTTGCTCTAATTGAATCAATTCTACTTGAATCATGAATATTTGTGTGGCAGCTATAGTCCCAAGCTCCACAGCCTATATGGTTAATGCTTCCGCTAGTATTTACAACATCATCTTTACATCTCATATTGTATGATATAATTATCTTTTCGTAGCTAAGAGCATTATTGGGAAAATTAATCATAGTGTCTCTTGTTGTGCTTGAATAATCAAATGTTTGTATTGTGATTGTGTCCCCGGGATTTTGTCCAAATAATGAAATACAGTTTAGAAAGAAGATAAAAAGTGTGATTTTTCTTATCATGAAAGTCGTAGGTTTAGTTGTAATGCAAATTTAATTTTAATTTTCAATTTCTGATACACCTCCAGATACTATTAGTTTCATAATATCACTCGATGAAGAGTTAATAGGAGTAAGTAATCTTTTTTCTACAAGAAATAATTGCCCTGAGAATGCGTATGAGTGAGGAAGGTATACAAGCACTTTCTCTTTGCTGATATTAAGACTTGCTAGATCCTCATTTGTTATAAATCCAATTCTTTCTATAGTAGAATTTTCATATACTTTAACAAGGACTGCTTGATCAAATCCTTTTTTTCCACCAACAAATGTCTTCATTAAGTCTTTTACAGAAGAGTAGATTGTTTTTAAAAGAGGCGCTTTTTTAAGTATTTTTTGGAATAAAGAATTGAATGGAGATGCAATAAGTTTTGAGCCAACCATTCCTATTAATGTAATGATGGCAAAGAGTACTATAAGGCCAAGTCCAGGAATGTCAAAGGGAAGTATTCCGTCAATTTTATTGAACGACCATATCACAACATAGATGGTTACGCTTATAGGAACTATATAAAGTAATCCTTGTAGAAAGTAGTTTATTATCTTTTTCATAAGTAATTTTAAAATGGATTTTAAAGATAATAATCTTCTCAAAATCCACGATTATTATTCTCTAATTTTTTTCTTTATTATTTTTTAGTTCATTTTTACATACTTTAGTGCTTTTTTATGTTGTTTTAGTGCTTTTTAGTGCATTTTAGTGCATTTTAGTGCATTTTTTTTGTCTTTTTTATACATTTTTATGAATTTATCTTTTTTGTTATAATATTATTTGGATAGATAAGATTTCAAAAACTATCTTGTTGATACATTTAGATGTTAATTTATTTTTAGACAAAAAATAATTTAAAAAAAATATAATAACATACACGAATCTTCTTATTTATTAACTTTGTGAAATTAAAAACTTGTCATGCCAAAAATTCTTATTACACTAATTTTTCTTTTATTTTCTTGTTTATCATATGCTCAAAACTTTAATGGTTTTGCAATATATAATGCTCAGGGATCAAACACTACTTATCTAATAGATGAGAATCAAAATATTGCTCATACATGGACAATGTCAACTGAATGTAATTATACTGTTCAGTTAAAAGATAATGGCAACCTAGTTAGAGGAACTAAGAATAATATTCAAACTGGAGGGACAAATAATTTCCTAAATGGTGCAGCTGATGCTGGAAGAGTGCAAGAGATTGATCATCATGGTAATGTAGTAATGGACTTTATTTATAATACATCTTCAGTTTTATCGCATCATGATATTACTCTTATAGGAGATAATGTACTTCTTACTGCTTGGGAGGTGAAAACTTCTACTGAAATTAATAATGCAGGAGGTAGTACAACATCAGATAAATGGCCAACACATTTTGTAGAGGTTGCTTCTGATGGAAATGGAGGAGGACAGATTGTATGGGAGTGGCATATTTGGGATCATATGATTCAAGATACAGACTCAAGTAAGCCTAATTATGGGGTTATTTCAGAAAATCCACAACTTATTGATATTAATATGATTACTGGTGGTGGCGGCCCTGGTGGTGGTGGTGGAGATTGGTTTCATGTAAATGGGGTAGATTATAATGAAGATTTAGATCAGATTGCATTTTCTTCAAGATTTGCCAGTGAGATATATATTATTGATCATAGCACAACAACTGCTGAGGCAGCTTCTCATAGTGGTGGTAATTCTGGGATGGGAGGAGATATTCTTTATAGATGGGGGAATCCATCTAATTATGATATACCAGGAACTCAAGTGATACCAAATGCTGTTCATGATGTAAGATGGATTACTGATGATGGAAGACCGAATGGAGGTTTTTTACAGATATTTAATAACTCAGGAGTATCAAGTAATCAATCCACTATTGATGGTATAGATGCACCAATTGACCCAACAAGTCAATATAATTATTATAGGGCAAGTGGTCAGGCATTTGGCCCCTCTTCATACACAACAAGGTATGTATGTGCATATTCTGCAAGTGGTCAATCTGCCTCTGATCGTTTATCTAATGGTAATATTTTTGTTAATGCTTCAGGTGGTCAAGGTGGAGCTGGAGTGATGTATGAAGTTGATCAGAATGGTACAATTATATGGGGCCCATATAATGCAGATACTCAAAAAGCGTTCCGATATGAGTGTGAACATCCAGCAATTATTGCTTTAGAACCATATATGAATTCTATTGCCACAAGTTCATGTTTTTCAACATCTATCTCAAATTTTGAAAATCAAAATTTATCAATCTATCCAAACCCAAGTAATGGTGTAGTAAATATTAATTATCCAGATAACAACATAAACAATTTTGAGCTTAAAATAAGAAACCATCTTGGACAAGAAATTATGATAATTAATAATATAAATACTAATTCTATTGATCTATCCAATCAACCTCACGGAATTTATCATTTTAGTATCTTTGTTGGTAATAAAGAAATTGAGACTTTTAAAGTAGCACTAATAAAGTAAATGAAAAGAAGCCCTATAATTTTTATACTATCAGCTTTACTTTCATTGAATTCTTTCTCACAGAATTTCTATGATGTTGATAATATTAGAGAGATAAAATTATATTTCTCACAACCTAACTGGGATCATCTTTTAGATAGTTTATATATTGATGGATTAGAGGAGAGGTTATTAGCAAATATTGAGATCGATGGAACTCAATATGATAGTGTTGGAGTAAGATATAAAGGGTTTAGTTCTGTTAGTATTAATACCGTGAAAAATCCGTTTAATATAAAATTAGATTATGTAGATAATAATCAAAGTCATGAGGGGTTTAAAAAAATTAAACTCTCTAACGTAATTAAAGACCCTTCTTTTTTGCGTGAGGTGCTTTCATATGAAATTGCAAGAGGCTATATGCCTAGCCCACGAGCGAATTATGCTAATTTATATGTTAATGACACATTATGGGGTTTATATGTAAATGTTGAAGCAATAAATGATAAGTTTACTAATAAACATTTCGCATCAGTAAACGCTCCTTTATTTAAGTGTAACCCTCTTAATCTTAGTTTACAAACAGGAGGAGAGAATTCTAATTTAAGTAATACTCATGGATTAGATAGTACATATTATTTTGATTATTATGATCTAAAATCTAATTATGGATGGAGTGATTTATATAGTTTAATTGATACCTTAAATAATTTCCAAAATAGTATTGATAATATTTTAAATGTGGACAGAACATTATGGATGCATGCCTTTAATTATACACTGATTAATTTTGATTCTTATATAGGGTATAGTCAGAATTATTATCTTTATAAAGGATTATCTCATCAATTTCATCCAATATTATGGGATTTAAATATGTCATTTGGAAGCTTTCGTTTGACAGACGCTACTCAAGCGTATTTTAATGGCTTTGATATTAATCAAGCTCAAAATATGGATCCATTAACATTCCTAACTAGTAGTTTCTTGTCTCCTCGTCCGTTAATAACTAATCTATTAAGTGATCCTAGAAATCAAAGGATGTATCTTGCGCATATGAGAACTATTATTGAAGATGAATTCTTAAATCAGAATTATGTATCGAGAGCTCAATATTTACAAAGTTTGATTTCTACTGATGTACAGAATGATTTAAATAAATTTTATTCTTATGCAGATTTTTTAGATAATTTAAATAATCAAGTTGCAATTCCAAGTTCCATATGTCCTGGTATCACACAGTTAATGGATGCAAGAGCAACATTTTTATCAAATTATTGGTCTGGATTCACTCAGCCGAGTATTTCAAATATTCAAACATTGCCAAATTCGAATCAATTTTTTGGTGGGGATTTATCCATTACTGCTCAAATACAAGATGCTTCATATGCAATGGTTGCTTATAGGTTCGGAGAAAATATGCCATTTGAAAATATTCAAATGTATGATGATGGTAATCATAATGATGGTAATGCCAATGATGGTGTTTATGGAGTAATAATTAATAATTGTAGTAATTCAATTGATTATTATTTGTATGCTGATAATAGTAATGAAGGCGTGTTCTCTCCTAAAAGAGCAGCTTATGAGTTTTATCATCTAGAAACCACTATTCCACAGTCAAGTTTAGTTATTAATGAGGTGATGGCTAACAATCAAACTACCGTAATGGATGAAACTGGAGATTATGATGATTGGATTGAGCTGTATAATACAACAAGTACTCCTATTTCTACTGCTGGATTGCTCTTTTCAGATAACCAACAGAATCTTGCTAAGTGGGATCTTCCAAATGCTGTTGTTAATCCTAATTCTTATTTTATTATTTGGGCGGATGAAGATGGTAATACCGGCGATAACCATGCTAATTTTAAACTGTCTAATCTTGGTGAACAACTTATCTTATCAAATAGTGATTCTTCTATTGTAGATGCTGAGTTTATTTATCCTCAACTAGATGATATTGCATATGCTCGTTCTCCTAATGGTACTGGAGGTTTTACTATGTTAAACCCAACATTTAAAAGTAATAACACTCCTACATCAATTGAAAATATTTTAGAAGATGATAACTTGATAGTCTATCCAAATCCATTTATTAGTAAGCTTACAATTGATTATAATCAAGACTTTTATATAACTAATGCACTTGGAAAAAAGGTATATAATTCAAACAACAGTACATTGATTAACACTTCTTTATGGAACACTGGATTATATATTCTTCATTTTGATGATGCAGAACAAAATACTATTAAGCTTATAAAAATTAAATAATGATGAGTGTAGTAAGGGTGTTTCTTTTTTCATTTCTTTTATCGAGCTTTCCTATTACCTCACAGACAATAACTTCGTATACATCAGCTGATGGTTTGTTAAATAATTATGTTGAATGTGTCGCTGTAGATATTAATGATAATGTTTGGTTTGGAACAGCTTTTGGGGTTTCTATGTATGATGGGAGTACATGGACTAATTATGATCAATCTTCTTATCCTTTAATGTTATCTAATGATATTAAAGCAATAACAGCTACATCAAATGGGGATATTTGGATTGGCACAGATTACGGGGTGAATAAACTGCATGCAGGTGTGACAGGAATGACCTGGCTACCTTTTACTACTGCAGATGGTCTTGCTAATAATAAAGTAACTAGTATTGATGAGGCTCCTAATGGAGATTTGTGGTTTTCACATTCCTCTTTTTCAGCTGGAGTGAGTGTGTTTGATGGATCTAATTGGAGTTCCTATAATTCTCCTGATCTTCCAATAAGTGGAGTCTGTGGAACATCTTTTGATTCAAATGGTGATAAATGGTTTGCTTCACCATTAGATGGCCTGGCTCATTATGATGGTGTTAATTTTACCAATTACACAGTAAACGATGGATTATTGAGCAACTATAGTACAACTATTTGTATTGATGATAATGATAATAAATGGTTAGGATCATCTAGTGGAATGACAGTTGTTAATCCTATGGCAAATCAATTTTCATTCCATACAATAATGTATTCTCTTCCGCCTCCAGATACTTTAAACCCAGTAGTTGATATTGCTAAAGATTCTTGGGGAAGAATATGGACAACAATATATGTTGGTTATTTAGCTGAAGGTGGCGTCGCATTTTGGAATGGTAATCAGTGGACAGATTATGATCATAATGATGGTATTGCTGGACCAAATGTTAAGGGGCTTGATATAGATTCGCAAAATAATGTTTGGGTAGCTACTACAACAGGTGTTTCAAAGATCTCTACTACTCCAAGTAGTACCACACAAGATCAATTAGCTGTTATTAATGTTTATCCAAATCCTGCTTCAACAGTTTTACATATTTCTTTATCCAGGGATAATATAGAGTCTATTTCTTTGTATGATAATTTTGGAAGAAAAGTTGTTAGTTATAATAACATTTCAGTATCATTATTGGATATTAATCTTTCTGATTTCTCATCAGGTTTATATTATCTTGAAATTGTTTCTTTGGATGGCCTGGCTAGTAAGAAAGTATTGGTTCAATAATTTTTTATTCTTAAGTCAGTATGTTGATAAGTATTATTTAATGCTTTAAAGGCAACCTTCTTCCTTTGTAATTTTGAAATAAAAAGATATGTCTAGAATCCTTACAGTAATATTTAGTTTATGTGTTCTTGGTTCTTGTATAACACCAAAGGTTTATAATGAGTTATTAGATAAACATGAGATAGCCAAGAAAAATCTGACCAAGAATGAGAAATTAATACTTCAGTTAAGAGAGACTTTAAGTGATAAAGAAAATAATATTCAGTCGCTCAACTTATTAGTTGAGAATCTCCGTTCCGACTCAGCAAGGCTTAACAATGAATTAGTTTCATGCCAAAAGAAATATGATGACTTGAGTACTACATATGATCTGCTAACATCAAAAAGCAGTAGATATATGGCAGAGAAGGCTAAGGAAACTAAGGAACTCTTAGGGCAATTAGAGAAGACTCAGTCAGAGCTTTTTGCTAAAGAGGATGAGTTAAATAAATCTATCGCAGATCTTGAAGAGAAGGAGAGAAAACTTATTGATTCTAAGAATGAGTTAGAGCTGCGCTCATTAAGAGTTATGGAATTAGAGGCAATTATAAATAGAAAAGATTCTATGGTTACTGCTCTTAAGCAAAAGATTTCACAAGCGTTAATTGGATTAGAAGGAGATGGCCTTACTATAGTACAAAGAAATGGTAAGGTGTATATTTCATTAGAAGAAGATTTGTTATTTGCTTCTGGAAAATATGAAATAAATAAATCGGGGAAAGAAGCTCTTGATAAATTATCTGACGTATTATCATATCAAAAGGATTTAGAGATTTTAGTAGAAGGACATACCGACAGCATTCCACTTAGTGGAAGAGGTTTAGTGAAGGATAATTGGGATTTAAGTGTTATGCGAGCAACTTCTGTCGTTAAACGCTTGACATCAAATTCTAATTTAGATCCAACTCAATTAATTGCTGCTGGTAGAAGTGAATTTGTTCCTATTGTGTCAAATTCATCATCCGATGGCAGAAGTAAGAACCGTAGAATTGAGATGATTCTTTCTCCAAATTTAGATGATTTATTTAAGCTTTTGGAGGAGTAAATTGTGTGAAAGAAAAAGTACTTATTACAGGATATAATGGCTCTTTAGCTAAACGTCTAAGCTTCTTTCTTGAAGAAAAATATTCCATTTTTTATTTAAGCTCAAGTAAAAAATCTTTTAATAATGATAATGTATTTTATTGGAATTTAGAAGATGGATATATAGAAGAAAAGGCTTTAGTTGATTGTCAACATGTGATACATTTAAGTGGATACAACATCATTAATCGATGGTCTAGAAAGAATAAAGAGAAAATGTATTCAAGTAGGATCAATACTGCAAATCTTTTATTTGAAAAGTGTAAAGCACTTAATATTGGGTTAAAAACATTTATTAGCGCATCAGCTATGGGTTATTATGGTTTTGGATCTGAAAAAGAAGTTGACGAAAACTCCTCTGCTGGAAATGATTGGCTTGCAAATCTTGTTGTAGATTGGGAATCAGCTGCAAGTCAGTTTAAAAATATTGGTGCTCGAATTATAAATTTAAGGATTTCTTTAATGATGGATAAGAAATCAGGATTTTTAAAAGCTACATTATTCCCTCTAAAATTTGGATTTACTTCTGCTTTTTCTCCTAGTAATTTAACATATTCATGGATTCATATAGATGATCTTTCTCGTTTTATTCTGTACTCATTAAAAAACAAAGAAATATCAGGCCCATACAACATTGCTACACCAAAAAGATACACTCAGTTAGATGTAATTAAAGAAATAAGAAAGTGTGTTTTTAAGTATGCGCTTATTTTTCCAATACCTATATTTGTTATGAATATAGTTTTAGGCGGAAGAAGCCAGTTGATTAAAGGAGGGCTACATTTAAAAGTTGATAAGTTACTAAGTACAGGATTTAAATTACATTACACAACAATATCAAGTTTTCTGTTAAATAAATAAATATTATCATGAAAAATTGGATTATAGTCTTACTTTCTTTATCGATAGTTTTTATTGGAGTTACAACAAAAAAGTTGTTTTTTCTTTTGTTTATTTTTCCATTAGCACTTTTTTGGAATTACAAAAAACAATAAAATGCGAAGGATTATATTTTTATTTGTTTTTATACCTAATTTTTTGTTTACGCAGAATCAAACTTTGGGTTTGTTTCAATATGATTCAGGATCAATTGATGGGTACACATTATTCTCACCAAATGAATATACTTATCTTATTGATAATTGTGGTAAACTCGTTCATTCATGGCAAAGCTCATATATGCCAGGAAATTCTGCATATTTATTAGAGAATGGAGATTTACTTAGAACATGTAGAACTACAAGTTCAGTTTTTTCTGGAGGAGGTATTGGCGGTAGAGTTGAAAGATATGATTGGGATGATAATTTACTATGGAGCTATGATTTTGCTGATAATAATTATCATCAACATCATGATATAGAATTAATGCCCAATGGAAATATATTGGTTCTTTGCTGGGAGAGAAAATTATTGATAGACGCTATATTGGCAGGAAGAGATCCTTCAACTTTAGTTGATAATGAGTTATGGCCAACATATATAATAGAAGCAGAACCCCAAGGAAGCAATGGAATTAATATCGTTTGGGAATGGCATTTTTGGGATCATCTTGTTCAAGACTTTGATCCATCAAAATTAAATTATGGTACCGTGGAAAATCATCCAGAACTTTTAGATATTAATTTTTATGGGAACAATGGTAAAAAAGATTGGTTACATTGTAATTCAATTGATTATAATGCAGATCTCGATCAAATTGTAATTAGCTCTAGAAAATTATCAGAACTCTATATAATTGATCATAGCACAACAACATCTCAAGCTGCTTCTCATAGCGGAGGAATATATGGTCAAGGAGGAGATATATTATATAGATGGGGAAATCCAATAGCCTATAATAATGGAACCTCTGCAGATCAACAACTTTTTGGACAACATGATGTTCAATGGATTCCGAATGATTTAGAAGATGGTGGGAAGTTGATTGTTTTTAACAATGGTATGAATAGGGGATATAGTTCTGTAGATGTTATTCTTCCACCAATTGATGTAAATAATAATTATTATTTAAGTAATAATGTTTTTGGGCCTTCTTTCCCAGATTGGACATATACAGCTCCAAATCCTACTGATTTTTATGCTTCATATATTTCAGGAGTTCAGAGATTGCCAAATGGTAATACTTTAATCTGTGATGGTGCGCATGGGATTTTTTTCGAGATTGATTCTACAGAAAATATCGTCTGGAATTATGTTAACCCAATATCGTCAAACGGTCCTTTAGTTCAAGGCAATTCTATTCCATTAAATAACAATGGCAATGGAACAATTAATTCTACTTTTAGGTGCCAACGGTATCTACCATCTTTTCTAGGATTTATAGGAAGAAATCTTACTCCAGGAAATTATCTAGAGATTAATCCAATAGTAACTTCATGTAATATGATAACCGATATTCATCAAACATCTTCTCATAATAAAAACAGGGAGTTACTGTATATTACTGATTTATTAGGAAAAAAAACAAAATTAAAGTATAATTCAATATTGTTATATCAGTATGATGATGGTTATGTAGAGAAGAGGTTAATTAAAAAATAATCTCTGTGCAAAATTGTACGGCTTGATTGTAGTTGTTCTTTGTATTATATATTTTACCAAAGCTATCATTATTTTCAAGTCTAAGCGAAAAATTGAATCTATGTAGTCTATATGAAATACCAAGCTGGTATCCAGTAATTAATCTTGTGGCATGAGAGTTATTGAAAAAATCAGCATAGTCATCTCTATTATTAGAACTTGTATTTACACTTACTATGTTGCCGCTAATAGTATCTAGAACTTCATATGTTTCGTTTATTTGTGAAATTACTCGATCAGACTCACAATAATTTAAAGAGATTCCACCAAAGATCTGAATTCCATTTTTACTATGATATTTAATAAGCAATGGAAGAGTTACATAATTAAGGTTAACCTTGATAGATGAATTAGCTTCATAATCATATCCTATAGTGATGGATGATTTTTCATTAATTGTAAAGCCTTTTTGTGAGTAAGAGAAAGAGGAATAGAAAGCAATGTTGTTGAGAAAATAGTAATCGATAAAAAAACCAAGAATAGGTAATTGCCTATTAGATATGCCTCCAGAAAAAGTTATTCCATCCATGCTATTGTATATCTCACCTAGATTATCAAATTCTTGATTTACGGAATCTATTCCATCACCAGAACTTGTGATGAGATTAATCCCAATTAAAGGACCAATAAAAAAGTCTCCTTTTTTTTGTGCATTAGCAAACTCAGAGGAAAGGAAAACTAATGTTATAAATGTTAATATTCTAAGCAATAATAAATATACTAGAAAGCTATTCCTGTAGATAGTTGTACAGTGAGATTGTTGTTTTCATCTCCATACCCAGTCTTTCCAAAACTACCTGTTTTCTGAACTTTTAAACTTAGATTCATTTTTTCATTGAGATCAAATCCGACACCTACAAACATGCCAGTTGTTGAGTCTTCAGCATCACGACCATAAAGATCTTCAAAATCATCATAATCAGAATCATAATCATAACCAGTCCCATCAACATCCATATCAGCATTGTCAGACATTAGAAATGAGAATAAAAATCCTCCATAAATTTGAAATCCATCATCACTTATATATTTTAGTGCTATAGGCATATCAATATAGTTAAAAGTCATATCTAATGTTGTTTCAATGTTAGTATAACTTGGGTTGTAGTAGTCATAGTCATAAGATTCCATTTCAGTTTTTATAGTAAAACCCTTTTGAGAGTAAATTAAACCAGAGTTGATTGCTAAATTATCTTTCAAAAAATAATCAAGACTCATCCCTAAGTGCATACCAATCTTTGTTTTAAGATCAAAATCTCCTGAATTATAATACTCAACATTGTCCTCAATATCATCAATATAGTCTTCCCAGTCATCCCCTTCTGTAAATACCAGGTTTACCCCACCGATAAGACCAAACTTTGCTTCTCCCTCATACTGAGCTGATGTAATGAGGCTTGTTGTTAAGCATAGTAATAGAATAAATAGATGTTTCATTTTTTTGTTTTTTTATAAAGGTAATATTTTATTTAGAATCATGATTCTTACATGAAAGGATCAATGCTAATTTAGTATAAATATAGAAAGACAGTTAAAAAAAATTCTTAGATTTAAAAAAAATAAAGCGACAGGAAGATAATCTATATTATATTGTTTTAATTTTAAATTAAATGAGCGGATTTCCCCAAATAATTTCTAAGTATAAATGGTTCTTGATAGCCTGGTTTTTAATTAATATAATTCAAGCAAGTTTTACTAATCTTCATTATGATGAAGCGTATTATTGGCTTTATTCTAAAATTCTTAATTGGGGATATTTTGACCATCCTCCAGTTATAGCTCTAATAAGTAAAATTGGGGATACTATATCACATAGCACCCTTGGCTTAAGAAGTGTCCCAATATTAATGGGTATTATAGTATTAATTGGGATTTTAAAATTAGCTGATAATAAAAGTAATGGGTTAAATTTATTTCTTTATGTAATATCATTTCCATTAGTCACATCTCATATTGCAGGTTTTCTAGCTTTGCCAGATGCTGGTTTATGTTTTTTCTTTATTTTATTTCTATTTATTTATAAAAAGTATCTTAAAGAAGATTCAATAAATAATATATTAATATTATCATTTGTTATAGCTGCAATGATATACAGCAAATATCATGCGCTTTTAATTATTGCTTTTACGATTTTAGCAAATATTAATCTATTATTAAAAAGAAGTTTTTGGTTAGTTGCCTTTTGTTCATTGTGTTTGCTTATTCCACATTTTATTTGGCAGTTTCAGAATGATTTCCCTAGTGTATTATATCATTTAGACACTAGGTCATCAGGTTATAGTTTTACCAACTTTACTGAATATATATCTTCACAAATATTATTAGCGGGCCCTTTAAGTGGTTTAGTAATTATTTTTCTTGCTATAACCTTTAAGCCCAAAAATATATTTGACAAAACGTTAAAATATATTGCTTTAGGTTTTTATTTATTCTTTTTGATTTACTGTTTTAGAAGTAAAATTGAAGCCCATTGGACATCTGTTTCTACAATTGCTTTAATAATTATATCTTATAAGCAATTAGCTAATACTATTAGAATAAAGAAGGTTTTACCTTATCTATTATATCCAGCTGTAATTTTAATAATAGGCGCTAGATTTGTATTAGCGGGAGATTATCTTGAAGATAAAATTGCACTCAAATCTAATTTTAAGAATATGGAAAAATGGGCAAATGAATTAGATTCAATTTCTCAGGGCTCACCTATTTTATTTACTAATAGATATCAGGATCTTTCTGTCTATTCATTTGCCAAAAACAAATGGATTCCGGGCGCACCTCACTATTGGAGTAGATTTAGCCAGATAGATTTAAATAAAATTGATTCTATATATGAAGGTAAAAAAGTATTTGCCTTGAGTTATGGAGAAGATGTGAAATGGAAATCAAAAAACAAACTTAAAAACAGTGGTAGTTTTATTGAAAATTATTATTCATATACAGGAATTGTAATTGATGATATTAATTTAAGAAAAGAAGATACGCTATTATTTTTGTCATTTAAATTAGTTAACAATACCAATAAGAAAAGATTGTTTTTAAAAGATTCTCGTCAAAAATTAAGATTAGATTATTCAATTAATGGCACTAAATACAGGGTTCATTTGAATAAATTAAGTGAAAAAAAACATATTCTCCCATTTGAGAGAATAGCATTTAATTTACCAATAAATAAAATAAACTCAGATAAAATTAAACTTGATATGGCTCTTTCATCAAATAGCTTAAGAGTTTTTAATATGATAAGAAAAGATTATAAAGTAGAATGAAAATAATGCTTATTAAATTAATTAAGTTTTGCATTGTTGGTTGTTCCGGATTGATAATTGATTTTGCAACTACATGGGTGCTTAAAGAGAAATTAAGGGCACATAAATATTTAGCTAATTCAGCCGGATTTGTTTTTGCGGTAAGTTCAAATTATATATTTAATAGAATATGGACTTTTCAGAGTACAAATCCTAGTTTAGCTCAAGAGTATACTAGTTTCTTTATAGTTTCATTAATTGGTTTATTAATAAATAATACTTTACTTTATTTTACGCATGAAAAGCTAAAGCAAGAATTTTATTTTTCAAAATTAGTTGCAATTTTCCTGACTACTGCGTGGAACTTTTTGGCTAATTATTTTTATACTTTCTTAAACTAAAAGCACTCGTCAAATGTTAAAAAAGATGCGGTGAGGAAGGGATTCGAACCCCCGAAACGGTTTCCCGTTTACACGCTTTCCAAGCGTGCGCCTTAAGCCACTCGGCCACCTCACCAAAATACTGGCGAATTTAAAAATTAAATACTAATCTCACCTCTTAGGTTTGCTTCAATTTTTTGTTTTATATCTGAGTGATTTAATTTTAATCCTTGCAGAAACATAAGTTTAGTAAGTGCAGCTTCTGTTGTCATGTCATGGCCACTAATAACCCCTACTTTTTTGAGTAACTTACTTGTCTGATAATGTCCTTGATTTACACTTCCAGATAAACACTGTGAGATATTAACTATTGTCTTTTTATTTTGAATAGCCCTATTTAATTCTTCTATAAACCAATCTTGAGTTGTTGCATTTCCAGACCCAAAGGTTTCAAGAATAATTCCAGATGAAGAATTCAAAATTGCGCTTACAGTTTCTTTTTTAATTGAAGGGAAAAGCTTAAGAATAGAGACATCATCAGATATATTTAGATGTACATTCAAATCTAATTTACTGGTTGTATTTATATATTGCTTTTTATATTTTATTTTAACTCCTGCTTGAGCAAGTACTGGATAGTTTGGTGATTGAAATGCATCAAAGTTATCTGCATTAACCTTTACAACTCTATTACCTCTATAGAGTTGATATTCAAAATAGACGCAGACTTCTTTAACAAAGCTATTTCCTGCAATTTCAATGGCGGTTATAATATTTTCTTTAGCATCGGTTCTTTTGATTCCAATGGGTAATTGAGATCCAGTTAGAATAACAGACTTATCAATATTCTCAAACATGAAGCTAAGCATGGATGCAGTATAAGCCATGGTGTCTGATCCATGAAGGATTACAAATCCATCATATTTTTTATAATTTTCTTTAATACAATTTGCTAGCTCAACCCATTGTTTGATATTCATATTAGAAGAGTCAATAGGAGAGCTTAATTTTGTATGACTAACTACAGAACCACAATCTTGAATTTCTGGAAGTGCACTTTTTAACTCATCAAAATTAAATGGGCTTAATGAATTATTTTTTTGGATCATGCCAATGGTTCCTCCTGTGTATATAAGTAATATATTCTTCATGATATATTAAAGAGTTTATAGGCGTTGTGTGTTGTTTTTTCAGCTATACTTTCAATATCTATATTGTATATTTCTGATAATCTTTGAGTTATATTTAGAATATATTTGCTTTCATTTCTGTTTCCTCTAAAAGGAGATGGAGTCAGGTACGGAGAATCTGTTTCTAGGAGAATATGATCTAAATTTATTTGATTAATTATTTTATCGAGACCACCATTTTTGAAAGTAACTACTCCACCAATTCCTAGATAAAAATTTTGAAGATTGATAACTCTTTGCGCTTCTTCAAGGTTCCCAGTAAAACAATGGAATACTCCGGAGAGGTTATCATCATTTAGTTTTTCTATTATTTCGATTGCTTCTTTAAAAGAATCACGCACATGTATCACAATAGGTAGACTATATTTTTTAGCTAGATTTATTTGCAACTCAAAAACTTTTTTCTGTATATCTAATGTAGATTTCTCCCAGTATAGATCAATACCTATTTCTCCTATTGCCAGAAATTTATTTTTTTCGAGCATTTGCTCAACGTGTATAATTTCTTGCTCAGCATTTTCTATATTTACACTACAAGGATGTAGACCAATCATAGGAAAACAGTGTTTAGGATAACGTTCACTTAACTTAAGCATCTGATTTGTTGTTGTTGAATCAATATTGGGTAATAGTATTTTAGTTACACCATTGCTGATTGCGTTCTGAATGACATTGTCAATATCATTATCAAATTGAGATAAAAAAAGATGGGCGTGTGTATCTATTAATTCCATTATGCAATATTAGTTAATTTCTTTAGTTTTACACTTGTGCCAAAAACACTTAAAATACTTATTGTAAGGTTTAGTTCTATTGGAGACATTGTATTGACCACTCCAGTTATTCGTTCTTTAAAACATCATTCGAACACCCAAGTTCATTTTTTAACTCAACATAGATATCATTCTATATTAACTAATAATCCAAATGTTGATAAAGTATTTTTTTTAGGAGACTCTCTTTACCAGGTGGTTCAAGATCTAAAAGAAGAGAAATATGATTATATAATAGATCTTCATAATAACCTAAGATCACTTTCTTTAATCTTACTAGGTACTACTATAAAAAGATATTCAAAGTCAAATTTCAAGAAGTTCATGTATATGAAATTTGGTATTAATTGTTTAAATAACACACATGTTGTAGATAGGTATATGGATACTATTAAGTTTCTTGGAGTGAAAAATGATAACCAAGGACTTGATTATTATATTGATCCTAAAGTTGATGTAGATTTTAATATAGATCAAAGATTTGTAGCGTGGAGTATAGGTGCATCTCAAAATCAGAAGAAACTTTCGGTTAGTCAAGTTTCAGATGTGGTATCAAAAATTGATCTTCCTATAGTATTGTTAGGAGGAGAAAATGAAAGAGAAGATGGAGAGAAAATAATTAATGAATCTAATAGAGATAACATATTTAATTTTTGTGGTAGGCTAACTTTAGATAAATCTGCATATATAATTAAGCATTGCTTATTCTTATTAAGTAATGATACTGGGCTAATGCATATTGGGGCAGCACTACAAAAAAATATAATTTCTTTTTGGGGGTGCACTAAACCTGACATGGGTTTCTCTCCTTATGTATCTGGTGATAAATCAATTAAAATTGTGTCCTCTAAATCTAAGAGACAATGTTCTAAACATGGAAATTCATGTAGATTTACTAATGATGGTTGTATTAAACTAATTGATACTAAGGAAATATATGATGCTGTAGAAAAACTTTCTTCTTAGGTAAATAAAGCTTTTAGTTCAGTGGCGTCTTGAGCCTTCATCTTTCCTCCAAGAATTAATGAGAGTTGTCTTCTTCTTAATGCACCGTCATATCTAATTTTTTCAAGCTTGGTTTCTGGTGTAACCTCTGGAACTTTAACAGGTTTCCCTAATCTACTTACTGCAACAAAAGTATAGATAGCTTCGTTACATTTTGTCTTTTCTCCAGATAAGGTGTCTTCTGCCCACACATCTAGAAAAATTTCCATAGAAGATGTGAAAGCTCTGGATATATTAGCTTCTATTGTAACAACGCTTCCTCTTGGAATGGGATTATTGAAGCTCACATTATTGACTGAGGCTGTCACAGAAGTTCTGTTTGAGTGTCTTTGTGCAGATATTCCTGCGGTAATATCCATCCAATACATTAATCTACCCCCCATTAGATTATCAAGATTATTAGTATCATTAGGAAGCACTATTTCTGTAAGTATGGCACGAGATTCTTTTGGTGTTTTACTTTGCATTTTATTATATAGATAATATCCAAGCTGCTGGATTTTCTTTTCTTATTTTCATTAATGAGCTTAGAGCCTGTTCTTTTGTAGAGAAGTTGTCATAGCTTACTCTCATAATTTTTTTATTACTAATAATTTTAGAATTATAACTCCATCTATTAAGTTTGTTTTTTAATTTGATTGCATTTGCCTCTACACCAAACGCTCCGGCAATAATGTAATGAGTTTGTTTTAAAACAACTTTTTCTCTTTCAGGAATAACTTTCGTTATATCAGTTTTTAATTCAGGTGTTTCTTCTATAGCTTTTGTTTCAACATCTACCTTAATATGTTTGGTATTATTTGCTGTGAATGGATTAAGATTAGCAATTTGTTTATAGATATTATTAATCTCTTGTTGTTGGGTAATACTAATAAGTGAGATTCCAATTAAAGGGATTAGGATGGCTGCAGCTTTCATTAATCTTTTTGTGGAAAAGTTACTTTTCTTTCTAATAATTTTTAATGACTCTTCAATAATCTCATTTTCTCTTTCTATTCTATTATGAACACTACCTTGGAAACCAAATGAATTGAGATTATAATTAATATTTATATCTTGATTAAAAATTATTTTATTATCACTATTCAGGGTAAATAGTCCAATATTCTTAATGCGCAGAGATTTATATTTAGTTAAGTTGGTTTTGCTTATTTCAACAAATTTTAATAATTCTTCTTTTGCTTTTTCTTGTGATATTTCCTCAGATTGAGCAATATGATTGATTAATAATCCATCATTTTCAACTAATTGTGTGTTAAAAAGGATTGATTTATTTGGAGGTGATAGCAGTCCAGTTTTTCTATTAAGTTTAGATGTGGTATTGCTACCGACAAATCCCCCAAAACCCATAACTATCACACAATCATGAGTATATAATAGCTGGGAAATATAATGCTCAATAGTTTTCACCATACTACAAACATAGTTAATTTATATTATCTTTAGAGCATGAAAAAACAGCTTTTATTTTTACTTCTTTTTAGTTTAAGTTTTGTTGCAAAACCTCAAGATTACATCTCTATAAAATCTGGGAAAATAGATTACACAAAGAATTTTCAGCTTGATATTTCTCAAGAAAACAATTACTGTTTCTTAGTTTTCAATGAGCTCCCTACAGAACCTCAGAAAGAAATTATTGAGCAATTAGGGATTCGGTTTTTAGAATATTTACCAAGGAATACTTTTGTAGTAAATATGCCTCAGAACTTCAATCCAATACTATTAGATCCATTTGGTGTAATAAATTTATTTAATGTCCATCCGGATAATAAATTAGATCCGAAAATTCAAAATGGTGTTTATCCAGATTGGGCATTAAAAGAAGATAGATTATCGATTAAAGTTTTATTTTACAGAGATGTTGATTTTAATCTTTTGGATAATATATTAGGATCATTCGATTATCAATTAGATTATACAAGAACTATAAGTAAAAGTATCTCAATAACTATTAATACTAGTAATTTAGAAGATTTTATAAATATTAATGAGGTGTGGTATATAGAACCAATTGACCCTCCTTCTGTTGCTGAAAATAAAACAGCAAGAACCCTACATAGGTCTAATGCTATTAACACAAATTATGCTAGCGGGGCTCATTATAATGGAGAAGGGATTAACATAATGATGCAGGATGACGGATTAGTAGGACCACATATTGATAGGCAAGGAAGATTAGATCAGTCATTTTGTATTGGTTGTAGTTCAAATATAAATAATGATCATGGTGATCATGTCTCAGGAACTATTATGGGAGCTGGAAATCTTGATCCCATAGCTAAAGGAATGGCTGATGGCTCATTCTTATATGTATTTAGTAGTAGTAATAATAATTATGATGATGTGCCTACTATCTATCAAAATAATGATGTAATTATCACATCAAAGTCATATAGTAATGGCTGTAATGCTGGATACACTTCCTTAGCAAAGGATTTAGATGAACAGATTAATCTTTATCCTTCATTAACTCATGTTTTTTCTGCTGGAAATAATGGAACTTCAGACTGTGGTTACGGAGCTGGTTCTGGTTGGGGCAATGTAACTGGTGGTCATAAACAAGCTAAGAATGTTATATGTGTTGCAAATCTTACTCAGATAAGTAATCTTGCAGGATCTTCTAGTAGGGGCCCAGCTGCTGATGGAAGAATAAAACCAGATGTAGGCGCTAAAGGAACTTCAGTAAATTCAACACTTCCAGGAAATACATATGATAGTTTTACAGGAACTTCTATGGCCTGCCCTGGAGTAGCTGGGTGTATGGCGCAATTATATCAAGCTTATAAAGAGCTCAATGGAAATATAAATCCTCCTTCAGCTCTTATGAAATGTATAGTACTAAATTCTGCTGATGATCTTGGAAATCCAGGCCCCGATTTTAAATATGGATGGGGAGAAATAAATGTTATGCGAGGGTTAAATATTTTAGAGGAAGGTAATTATCAATCAGGCGCTATTTCACAAGCATCTTCTAATAATCATGATATTATTATTCCAAATGGTATAAAAGAAATGAAGATAATGGTATATTGGCATGATAAGGAAGCTAGCACATCTTCTACTATTGCATTAGTAAATAATCTAGATATACAACTTGCTACTCCTCTTGGCAATACTATTAGTCCTTGGGTATTAGACCCAACACCAAATTCTTTGCTTCTTGATTCAGATGCAGTTAGAGGAATCGACAGTCTAAATAATATGGAGCAGATTACTATTAAAGATCCTGTTCCAGGAACATATAATTTATTAGTTAATGGCACAAGTGTTCCTTTTGGTCCTCAAGAATATTGGCTGACATATGAATTGTTTTCTGATGATATTCAGCTAACATATCCAATTGGAGGAGAGGGATTAGTGCCTGGAGAATATGAGATTATTAGATGGGATGCCCCTGAGGATAATACTCCATTTATGTTAGAGTATACTCTTGATGATGGTATTTCATGGACAACTATTACTACAGCTACAAGCGTGAATGCAAATTATTATCATTGGAGTATACCAAGTTTAATAAATGGATTGCCATATGCTACAAATCAAGCAAGAATAAGAATTAGTAGAAATGGAGTCGTAGATGAGAGTGACACAAATTTTACAATTATAGATGTTCCTGATGTGACTGTTGATTGGATTTGTCCAGACTCTATATATGTTATATGGGATACTGTTGCTGGAGCGACAGCATATGAAGTGAGTATGCTTGGACAAAAATATATGGATTCTATTACTACTGTTTTTGCCAATGGAAATCCAACCCAATCCGCACTTATAATAAACCCTAATCCTTTGATATTTGATTCATGGTTCTCGGTTAGTGAAAAATATAATGGAAATAATGGAAGAAGGGATATTGCTATCAATGCACAACCAATAAATAGTAGTTGTATGGCACCTCCAATTGCTTCTTTTATAGTTTCAGATTCAATTTCTTGTTCTGGAACAGTGATCTTTGAAGATGATAGTTACGGTCAGCCAAATAGTTGGAACTGGGATTTTGGTGATGGTAATAGTTCGAGCTTACAGAATCCTACACACTTGTATACACTTGAAGGGACTTATGATGTTTCTTTACATGTTTCAAATTCATTAGGACAAGATTCGATTATCTTGATGTCGGTTGTATTGGTTGATTTTTCAGATCCGCCTATCACTTTTAATGATACATCATACATATCTCCTTCAACTTTTACATTAACATCAACAGGAAATTCTGTAGATTGGTATTCAGACACATTAGGATCCTCTTCTATAGCAACAGGGCAGATATTTACAACTCCATTATTGTTTAATAACACAACGTTTTATGCAAGAGAAAATGGCGGTCCTATAATAATCGGGGGGCCAATTGATAATAATATTGGCGGAGGAAATTTTTATAATAATGATAGACATATATATATTGATTGTTTTAAAGATTCTAGATTAGTTTCTGCTGATGTATATGCAGGAACAAGTCATAATATTACTTTTGAATTAAGAGATAATAACAGCCAGGTTATTGAAGACACAACGATTTTAGTACAGACGGGACTTAATGTTCTGGAATTAAACTTTGAGATACCAGTAATGAATGATTTAGAGCTTGGTGTAGGTGGTTCTGGCGCATATCTATTTAGAAATACATCCGGTGCCACTTATCCTTATTTAATAGGAAACCTAGCAAATATAACTGGGCATAATTCGCCATATCCAGGGGACACTAATTATCATTACTTTTTTTATAATTTAAAAATACAGGAAACATGTCTTTCTAACTATGCTCCTGCTCAAGCAGTCTTTGTGTTGCCGTCTAATTTAGATAACGAAGAAAACTATGGCGTAAATATTTATCCTAATCCAGTAAGTGATCAAGTTTTTATTGTTTCAGAAGAGGATATTGAACAGATTAAAATATATGATGTTAGTGGAAGATTGTGTTTTGTTAATTCAGATACAAAGAGGGATATTTTAATTGATGTTAGTGAATTTGCTCATGGAATATATACAATCAATATTATTAGCAACATAAAGTCATATGTTTCTAAATTAGTTGTCGAATAATGTTAAGTTAGTTTTTCCGAGTGATGTTCTAATAAATCATCCAGATCTTCTTGGGCATCTATTGAGACACTATCTTGTTCTGTTACGACAACTTTAATCTTATAATTATTATCTAACCATCTTAGCTGTTCTAGTTTGTGTTTAAGCTCATTTTCTGTAGTATCTAGACGACAAATTCTGTTAAGAGTATTTTGCTTAAATCCATATACTCCAATATGTTTGTATAAGAAAGAATTATCTTTATTTGCAGATCTGTAAAAGTTGGTGGCTATCATGTCTGAGTTGAAATTTACTTTCACAGTATTTGTGTTCTGAGCTTCTTTAGATGTTATTTTCTTAGCAAGAGTTATTATTTCTTCCGAACCTTGGCTAAAAGATGTAATAATCTGAGTAATTTGGTTAGGATCTATTAATGGCTCATCACCTTGAATGTTAATTACAAGATCGTATTCTTTTTTTAGTTTTTCAGCAACTTCATTACATCTTTCTGTTCCAGAAATATGTGTGTTACGGGTCATCATTACATAACCTTTGAATGATTCTACATGTTTATATATCTTAAGATCATCAGTAGCAATTATTACATCATTGATGTCTTTACATTTTTTTACTTGTTCGTAAACCCTTTGGATCATACTTTTGCCATTAATGTCAATTAATGGTTTTTCAGCTAATCTTGTAGAATTCAGTCTAGCAGGAATTATTGCAAGGCTTCTCATATTATATTTTAAGACTTAATTGTAAGGCAATTGTTCTTTGGGGTCGCATATCTGCTGGTCTGCTCATATATTCTCTATTAAATATATTATTTACTATTAAACTGAGTTTAGCGTCTTCATTAAGGTTATACCCTGCTCTAATATCAAAAATAAGATCTCCATTACTAAATTTTTCTCTAGCTTCATTTATTCCTGGTATTAATTCTTGATTGAGCCATTCATCGGTAAACACCTTATCTATATTTCTCATAAAGTCATTATACCTTACACTTGTTCCTAATATATAGTCTTCATTTATTATAAATTCTGCATCAATCTTAGCGATATGCTGATATCGGTATTTTAATATAGAAGGGTCTGAACTTGAATTTGAATATGTTAACTCTGGACCGATTAATTCTCCATTGATTAATACCTGTCCTATACTTTCTGTATATACTTCATCAGGATTCATAACTATAGGATTCATATATGTATATCCACCAATTAGATTAATTATTAAGTCGTTATTTATTTTCCCCTGACCGTTAACACTTAATTCAATACCACTTATTTGGGTTTCACCTATATTCACTGATTTGAATCCCAAACCATATAGTGGCATAGTCAGAGGGTCTCCCCATTGCCCAAATGTAAACTCCATCATATCATAATATTTCATTATAAAAGCAGCAACATCAATAAAACCTACCCACTTATTTATTTTAATAGCCTGTTTAATTCCAAGCTCTGCACTCCATCCTGTTTCTGGTTTTAAATCTGGGTTAGCATATATTTCGATTCCTGACGCATTTGTTGATACAAATAACTCAGCCATTGACGGAAAACGATATCCTTGCCCCCATGATGTTCTGATAAATGTTGATTTACCTAGTTGATAGTTTAGGCCAGCTCTAAACACTGGACTTCCTGTTGCAAAATGATCAATTGAGTCTCCATCAATTACGTGTTTTGTTTCAGAGTCTAAGCTAAAATATTCATATCTAGCACCAGTGGAAATATTAAGATTACCTATTTTTTTATCTATTTGGCTATAGAGAGCATGATTTCTTCTGTAGTTTTCCCCTTGAAACACTTCTGCTCTTGCAAAAATAATTTCATTAGTACTACCAGTTGTAAAGCTTAAATTATATTTCTCTATATTTTTCTGCCAACGATAATCACTATAGTAAGATTTTGATGTGTTATCTTGATTCAGCAGGCTATCTAATGACTCGTTATCATTAATAACTTTTAGATACCTAGTCCTAAATGAATGTCTATTATTTCCTTTTATGTACGTTATGTATGGATCAATATTATATGAATCTCCACTGGTGGTTGTTACATCATTATCTAGAGCTATATATGCCCTGTCCAAACCATCCCAAATAAGAACCGAAGCTGTTGATTGGAAAAGGGAGTTTGCATTTACACCATAACTTAGTCCTTTGATTTTTTTACTCTTATATTGAGAATTAAGATTAAATCTTTTTCTGTCAGTTGTTTCATTTAATCTGTATCCATCATCTTGAAAAATATTACCTCCAAAAGAAAGGTCTAGATTATCTAGTTTTAAGGATTGCAGGAACTCTATTCCTTTAAAAGACCTTCTTTTATCTCCATACCAATTTAATGCAGCTCTTTTTGCGAAATCAATTACGCCAAAGTTCATATTTACTTTTGTGAAGCCAGGTTTAGGATTTTTATCTATCTCTGGTTGTTTGGGATACGATGTTCTAATATTTACTATACCATTTAATGCAGATGATCCATATAGAGCTGAAGATGCTCCTTTAATTATTTCTACTTGATTAATGTTTTCGGTAGCTATTAAGTCCCATTGTACCTGACCAGCATCTCCAGAAATTAGAGGAATATCATCAACTAAGACAAGAACTCTAGTTCCAGCACCATAGCTCCAGCCACTTCCCCCTCTAATATTTGCTTGTCCATCTGTAATATTTAATCCTGGGATTTGCTCCATTGCTGTCTGGATATTTGAAGAGTTTTTATTTTCAATAAAATTTGGTTTTATAACTTCCATAGAGACTGTTGTTTCTTCTATTCGTTGATTAAATTTTCCAGCAGAGACTACAACAGTATTTAATTGTTCTGAAGATGGAGTTAAGGAAATGTTATATGTTAATCTAGTTTCTGAGGACACATTAATTTCTTTTGTTAAATCTTGATATCCTATATATTTATATGTTATTTGGTGCTTTCCATAGGGAAGCTCTAATGCATATTTTCCATCTATATCTGTAGCAGTTCCTTTCTTAGTTACTATAATATTAACCCCAACAAGAGTCTCTTTAGTATTTTTATCTATAACTGTTCCTAAGATAGTAATTTTTCTATCCTGTGCCTTTGTTGTACTAGATATAATACAGATTAAAAAAAATACAAATACTTTCTTCACTATACTTAATTTATAAAACCACTACAAATATAAAAAACGAAAATGGATGCCTTTAAGGATGGCTTTTTATAAAAAAAATATACATTTGCGAAGGTTATTTAATTAAATACTACTAAAACACAATAAAATGAATGATAATGTAAAAGAATTTCTTACATGGGTAGAGGGTTTAAACCATGGCGAATCAGAATTTCTTCAAGCTGTAGAGGAAGTTGCTGAGACAGTAATTCCAGTTTTGGATAAATACCCAAGATTTAAGAACATGAAGGTTCTGCAAAGAATGGTAGAGCCGGAAAGAGTAATTACATTTAGAGTTTCTTGGGCTGATGATACTGGAGAGATACAAGTGAATCGAGGATATAGGGTTCAGATGAATTCTGCTATTGGCCCATATAAAGGAGGTTTAAGATTTCATCCATCAGTTAATTTATCTATACTTAAATTTTTGGCTTTTGAGCAAGTATTTAAGAATGCCCTAACAACATTACCAATGGGTGGAGGTAAGGGAGGTTCAAATTTTGATCCAAAAGGTAAATCAGATAATGAAATTATGAGATTTTGTCAATCATTTATGACGGAATTGTGTAGACATATTGGTCCTAACACGGATGTGCCAGCTGGAGACATAGGTGTTGGTGGTAGAGAAATTGGCTATATGTTTGGTCAGTATAAAAGAATTAGAAATGAATTTACAGGAGTGCTAACAGGAAAAGGATTAGGATGTGGAGGTTCATTGATACGTCCTGAAGCTACTGGATATGGAAATGTATATTTTGCTGATAATATGCTTAGTGTTAATGGAGATTCATTTAAAGGAAAGACTGTGGTAATTTCAGGATCTGGTAATGTAGCGCAATTTTCTTGTGAAAAAGCAACTGAGCTTGGAGCTAAAGTTGTTGCAATGTCTGATTCATCTGGATATATATATGATAAAGATGGTATTGATGCAGAGAAATTAGATTTTATAATGAATCTTAAGAATGTAAAAAGAGGAAGAATTAAGGAATATGCTGATCACTATGCCTGTGAATTTTCTCAGGGTAGACCTTGGGCTATTAAATGTGATATAGCTCTTCCATGTGCAACACAGAATGAGTTAGATAAAGCTGATGCTGAGAATTTAGTTGCTAATGGCTGTATGTGCGTTTCAGAAGGAGCAAATATGCCATCAACACCTGAGGCAATCGAAGTATTTCTAAATGCTAAAATTTTATTTGCCCCTGGTAAAGCATCAAATGCTGGAGGAGTTGCAACATCAGGCTTAGAGATGTCACAGAACTCATTAAGAATGAATTGGACTAGAGAAGAGGTAGATGCAAAGCTTAAAACTATAATGAATGATATTCATAGTCAATGCGTAGAGCATGGTAAAGAAGGCGACTTTATCAATTACGTTAAAGGTGCTAATATTGCAGGCTTCTTAAAGGTTGCTGATGCGATGCTTGATCAAGGGATTGTGTAGTGTTACTTCTCAAATTTTTAACCAACCGTTTTAAATCGATAGGTTCAAACCTAAAATCTTCTAATAATTTTTCTAGTAGAAAAAACTCCTATAAAATTACCATATGCTAAAATTACTAATCTAAAAGATATGGGTTATGAAACTTTTTATGAATCAGGAGATGCTATATTTAGATTCTATAAGAATGGAATGCTACATATATGTAGTGATGGCCCTGTTTCTGTTTGGCAAAAACAATAAAATATATTAATTATGTACGGAAAAATCAAGAATAAATTACAGCAAGAATTATTAAAAATAAAGCAGGAAGGACTTTACAAAGATGAAAGAGTAATTATAAAACCTCAATCAACAGAAATAGAGGTTAGCACAGGTGAGAAAGTTCTTAATTTCTGTGCTAATAATTATCTGGGTTTATCTTCACATCCTGATGTGGTACAGGCTGCCAAGGATGCGTTAGATACTCATGGTTTTGGAATGTCTTCTGTTCGCTTTATATGTGGAACGCAAGATATTCATAAAAAATTAGAAGAGAAGATTTCATCTTTTTTATCAACCGAAGATACTATTTTATACGCCGCTGCTTTTGATGCGAATGGTGGTGTTTTTGAGCCTTTATTTGGCAAAGAAGATGCAATTATTTCTGATTCATTGAATCATGCATCTATAATTGATGGGGTGAGATTATGTAAGGCCGTAAGATATAGATATAATAATAATAATATGAATGATTTAGAGGCTAAGCTTATTGAGGCTCAAGATCAGAGAAATAGGATTATTGTCACTGATGGTGTTTTTTCAATGGATGGATATATTGCTCAGCTTGATAAAATCTGTGATCTTGCAGATAAGTATGATGCCCTGGTAATGGTTGATGATTGTCATTCAACAGGTTTTGTTGGAAAGACTGGAAGAGGGACACATGAGCACTGTAATGTAATTGGTAGGGTGGATATAATTACTGGTACTTTAGGAAAAGCATTAGGAGGAGCAATGGGAGGATTTACTTCTGGAAAGAAGGAAATAATAGAGATGTTGCGTCAGCGCTCGAGACCTTATCTGTTTTCTAATTCATTAGCCCCATCTATTGTTGGCGCTGGAATTAAGGTTCTTGATGTATTAGAGAAGTCAACAGAGTTAAGAGATAAATTAGAAGAAAATACTAGATACTTTAGATCTAAGATTACCAATGCCGGTTTTGATATTAAAGAAGGAATTCATCCAATTGTTCCTGTTATGTTATATGATGCCCGACTAGCAAGTACAATGGCTGATAAATTATTAGATGAAGGTATCTATGTTATTGGATTTTCTTTCCCAGTGGTACCTAAAGAACAGGCTAGAATTAGGGTTCAAATTTCTGCTGCTCATAGCTTAGAAGATCTTGATAAAGCAATTTCAGCATTTACTAAGGTTGGAAAAGAGTTGGGAGTTCTAGGTAATAATTAATTAATAAAATTTTGAAATAGATAAAAAAAGTGTAGTTTTGCACCCCTTTTAAAGGTAAAAAAAATAAAACTGTGGATACATTAAGTTATAAAACATTATCATCAAATAAGTTAACTGCTGAAAAAAAGTGGTTTGTAATTGATGCTGAAGGTCAAAATTTAGGAAGATTCTCGTCTAAGGTTGCAAAGATTCTTAGAGGAAAATATAAGACAAACTTTACTCCTCATGCTGATTGTGGCGATAATGTTGTTATTATTAATGCTGCTAAAATTGTGATGACTGGAGATAAGTTAAATAAGAGAGAGATTTTTAGTCATACAGGTTTCCCTGGAGGACAAAAAAGAACTACGCCAAATGAGATGTTAGCTAAAGATGGAACATCAGTTGTGAGACACGCTATTAAGGGGATGCTTCCAAAGACTAAATTAGGAGCTGCTATTTTAAAGAATTGTTATATTTTTTCTGGGAATGAGCATAATAAGGAAGCACAAAAACCAACTACTCTTAACTTAAACGATCTAATTTAATATATGGATACAATTCACACAATAGGAAGAAGAAAAGCATCAGTTGCTAGAATATACATGAATAAAGGTAAAGGAGCAATTACAGTAAATAAAAAAGATTATAAAGAATTTTTCCCAGTAGAAGTGTTACAGAAGAAAGTTGTTCAGCCATTTTCAGTATTAGAATTAGAAGGTAAGTTTGATGTTAGAGTAAATGTTAATGGTGGAGGGACTACAGGTCAAGCAGATGCAATTAAACTTGCTATTGCAAGAGCATTATGTGAGTTAGATGCTGAGAATAGACCTGCGCTGAAGGCTGAAGGCCTATTAACAAGAGATCCAAGAGTAGTAGAAAGAAAGAAACCTGGTCAGAAGAAAGCAAGAAAGAAATTCCAGTGGGTTAAGAGATAGAATATTAATTATTGTTTAGAATCTAAACTAGTAAGATAAGTCATAACTTCTACTTATTAGTTGAATAAACTTAAAAAAGAAAGTAAACATGCCAAGAACAAATTTCAAAGAATTATTACAAGCAGGTGTCCATTTTGGCCATCTTAAGAAAAAATATAATCCAGCTATGGCTCCATATATTTTTATGGAACAAAATGGGATACATATTATAGATCTTAATAAAACACTAGCAATGATTGAGGAAGCAGCATCTGCTATGAAACAAATTGCTAAATCAGGAAAGAAGATACTTTTTGTTGCCACAAAGAAACAAGCTAAAACGGTTGTTGCAGAGACCGCTAAAAAGCTGGATATGCCATATATTACTGAGAGATGGCCTGGGGGGTTATTAACTAATTTCTCTACAATCAGAAAGTCTATTAAAAAGATGGATGGTATTGATAAGATGAAGGTAGATGGTACTTTTGATTCTCTTTCAAAGAGAGAGCGTCTGCAAATTAGTCGTACTAGGGAGAAGCTTGAGATTAATCTTGGAAGTATTGTAAAAATGAATCGTATGCCAGAAGCAATTTTTATTATTGATATTAATAAAGAACATATTGCTCTAAAGGAATCAGTAAAATTAGGGATTCGTTCATTTGCAGTAACTGATACAAATACAAATCCTAATAATGTGAATTTCCCTATTCCTGGTAATGATGATGCTTCTAAGTCGATTGCATATATTGTCGATATTGTGTCTAAAGCTATTGCAGAAGGATTGGAAGAGAGAGCTGAGGAACAGAATAAAAAAGCGCTTGAGAAACAGAAGAAAGCTAAGAAAATTTCAGAAGAAGCAAAAAAATAATTCAAAAACTAAGCAAGAAAATGACAAATATTTCAGCATCAGATGTAGGTAAACTAAGAAGACAGACAGGTTCAGGAATGATGGATTGTAAAAATGCACTTATTGAATCTAATGGTGATTTTGATCTTGCAGTAGATATTTTACGGAAGAAAGGTCAGAAAGTTGCTGCAAAAAGGGCTGATAGACAAGCCATGGAAGGTGTTGTTATTGCAAAAAATAATAGTGATAATACTAAGGCAGTATTAGTTTCTTTAAATTGCGAGACGGATTTTGTTGCAAAAAATGAAGATTTTATAGCTATAGCAAATAATATTTTAGAGAAAGCAATTACAGAAAATATTTCTGGAGAAGATAATATAAATGATGTAATGTTAGATGATGGAATGAGTGTAGCTGAAAAAGTACTTGAGCAGACAGGTGTTATAGGTGAGAAAATTGAGGTAAGCGCACATGTTACTAGTGATATTCAAGTAAGCTCATATGTACATGCTGGTAATAGACTAGCTACCTTAGTTGGTTTTAATAATACTGCTGATTACCAAGTTGCAAAAGATATTGCTATGCAAGTTGCTGCTATGAATCCATTAGCTGTTGATAAAGATGGAATTGATCAAGAAACTATTGATAGAGAATTAGAGATAGCTAAGGATTTAGCACGTCAAGAAGGTAAGCCAGAGGAAATGTTAGAGAAGATAGCATTTGGTAGATTAAATAAGTTCTATAAAGAAAACACTTTATTAAATCAGACATTTATTAAAGACGGTAAAAAAACGGTTGCTCAGTATTTAAAGGAGCATAATGAAGCTTTATCAGTAACTTGTTTTAAAAGAGTAGGTTTGTCAAGTTAGATTAAAGGAAGAGATTTTTAAATCTCTTTTTTTTTAATAAATTTTTTAAAAATGAAATATAAAAGAGTACTCTTAAAACTTAGTGGAGAAGCCCTAATGGGTAATCAGCAATATGGAATTGATTCTTCTGTTCTAAGTAACTATTCGTTAGAAATTAAATCTATAGTAAATTCAGGTTGTCAAGTTGCGATAGTCATTGGAGGAGGAAATATATATAGAGGTATTCAGTCAGAAGAATCAGGGTTTGATAGAGTTCAAGGAGACCATATGGGTATGTTAGCAACAATAATTAATGGCATGGCATTACAATCAGCTTTAGAAGCTTTATCTATTGACACAAGATTACAGACAGCAATAAAAATGGAACAGATTGCTGAACCATATATAAGAAGAAGAGCAATCAGACATTTAGATAAAGGAAGGGTAGTAATCTTTGGAGCCGGGACAGGGAATCCTTATTTTACAACTGATACTGCTGCAGCGTTAAGAGCAATTGAGATAGAAGCAGATATAATTTTAAAGGGAACTAGAGTAGATGGGGTTTATTCTGCTGATCCAGAGAAGGATAATAATGCAGAAAAATATGATAATATTACTTTTGATAAAGCTTATGATTTGAATCTGAAGGTTATGGATCTAACAGCATTTACCCTTTGTAGGGAAAATAAATTACCAATTAATGTGTTTAATATGAATGTAAAAGGTAATTTAAAGAATGTATGTAATGGTAATTCTGTAGGGACTTTGGTGACATTGTAAAATAAACTATTATGAATGAAGAAATAAATTTTTGTTTAGACTTAGCAAGAGAACAGATGCAAGAAAGTATTAATCATTTAGAGTTAAACCTATCTAAAGTCAGAGCTGGGAAAGCTTCACCACAGATGTTAAGGTCTGTTGTTGTAGATTATTATGGCACACTAACTCCATTGTCTCAAACAGCTAATATTGCTACTCCTGATTCTCAAACAATAACTGTTCAGCCTTTTGATAAAACAATGATCTCTATTATTGAACAGGCGATACTAGATGCTCAACTTGGCTTTAATCCTTCAAATAATGGAGAAAAAGTCATTGTTAACATTCCTCCATTAACTGAAGAAAGAAGGAGAGATCTTGTTAAACAAGTAAAAATAGAAATAGAAAAATCTAAAGTTAGCTGTAGAAATATTCGACAAAAATCGAATGATGAATTAAAGAGAATTGGTAAAGAAGGTGTTTCAGAGGATATAATTCGAGATGCTGAGGATAATATCCAGTCTATTACTAATGAATTTACAAATAAGATTGATGGTATCTATTCTGCTAAGGAAGCAGATATTATGCGAGTTTAATAATTTGAAGAAAAAAATAAGATAAACTCTTGGAGAGGTAATTATGTGGGATAATCTATCAAACTTTATAATTAGATATCGAATATTATCTATAGTTATTATTTGTGCTATAACTGTTTTTATGGCTCAACACGCCCTTAATGTTGAGTATTCTGTAGAAAGAGCAAAAATCTTACCTTCAAGTCATCAAGTATATCTAGATAATCAAAATTTTCAAGAAAAATATGGTAATAATCAGGTTATGGCTATCGCTATACAGGATGCTGAATTTTTTAATATTGATCATTTCACAAATTGGGATAGCTTATGTAATGAGATAACACAGCTTGATGGAGTAGAAAATATAGTATCTGTTAATGTTTTATCAAAACTTGAGAAAAATAATGAAGATAAAAGATTTGAGATTAGTTCATGGTTTCCAGACACAATATCTTCCCAATTACAATTAGATTCTCTTGTTCAAGAATTAAATAAGCAGAAATTTTACGATGGTTTCTTTAATGAAGATAATGATGGGGCGTTAGTATTGGTGGATTTGAATAGCTCTATTGTTATGTCCAAGAAGAGAGATGATCTTGTTTTCTCAATAAAAAGGATTGTTGATTCTTATGCTGATAAGTATGATGTGGATGTACATTATTCTGGCTTGCCGTTTATGAGAAGTGTTCAATCGATTAGTTTAAAGAAAGAAATTGTTTTATTTATTTTTCTAACCTTATTTATAACATCTCTTATTCTTTATTTATTTTTCAGGTCTGTTAAAGCGATGTTTGTTTCAATAATAGTTGTAGTACTTGGCGTTATCTGGGCATTTGGCTTTATAGAA
>JAAZYM010000026.1 GCA_014239655.1 Flavobacteriales bacterium
AGTCTCGATATACTTTCATTGTAAAAATATACTTTCCAATATCAGGACCTGCTTTAATACACTTCCAAGTAATCTCACCCCCCATCAAATGAGATGAATATGAATTAAATGAAAACAGCAAAAAAATACAAGAAATAAATAATCTTTTCACAAGTTTAATTTTTTACAAATTTACAAATAAATAACTAAGTTTTACTTCAAGCCTAAGGACAAAACCTTATAAATTAAATTGTAAAAGTCTATTCTTTTCAAAATTAAAATCATTAATTATTCTTGTTATAATTTTCTTAACACTTTTAATAGAATCAATAGTAGCCGAAATTTGACCTATTTCTAATTCTCCATTAGAAATATCTCCTTCAAACATTCCTTTCTTTGCCCTACCCCTAGATAGAATGTTAATTAAATCTTCTTTGCTAGCATTCTGCTTATATGCATTCTCTATTTCATAATAGAAATCATTCTTTAATAAGCGAACAGGCACAATCTCTTTTAGAGTAAGTTTTGTATCGCCATCGTTAGCTAATAGAATCTTATTTTTAAAATTAATATGCGCAGACGATTCCTTACTTGCAGCAAAAACACTTCCTATCTGAACACCATCTGCTCCAAGAGACATAGCTGCAAGCATAGCAGCTCCAGAACCTATACCGCCAGCAGCTATTAAAGGCACATCTATTAATGATTTAATCTGTGGAATTAAACACATAGTAGTAATCTCTTCATGACCATTATGACCACCCGCTTCAAAACCTTCTGCTACAATAGCATCAACACCAGCATCAACACATTTTATAGCGTTTTTTTTATTTGCCACTACATGAACAACAGTAATTCCATTATCCTTAAGTAATTTAGTATAAGTCATGGGGTTTCCTGCAGAAGTAAATACTATCTTAATCTTCTCTTTTAAAATAATATCTATATGTTCTTTTATATTAGGATAAAGTAATGGAAGGTTAACACCAAATGATTGATCTGTAGACTTCTTACATTGTTTAATATGATATTGTAAAACATCTGGATACATTGACCCTGAACCTATTAATCCTAAACCTCCATTATTACTAACTGCACTGACTAAACGCCATCCACTACACCAAACCATCCCTCCTTGAATTATAGGATATTTTATTTTAAAAAGATCAGTCAGTCTATTCATAAAAAAATTATATTTGTTCTTGACTACGAAAATAAAAAACAACGATGAAAAAAGACCAGAGAATAGCTGAATTAATCAATAAAGAGAACTTAAGACAAAAAAATGGTATAGAATTAATTGCCTCTGAAAATTTTGTAAGCCAGAATGTAATGGATGCTGCCGGATCATGTTTGACAAACAAATATGCTGAAGGATATCCTAAAAAAAGATACTATGGAGGATGTGAAATTGTAGATCAAATTGAACAAATAGCAATTGACAGAGCCAAAAAATTATTTAATGTAGATTATGTTAATGTTCAGCCTCATTCTGGATCACAAGCAAATTCAGCAGTTATGCTTGCTTGTCTAAATCCTGGAGATAAAATTCTTGGATTTAACCTGTCTCACGGTGGTCACCTAACTCATGGCTCTCCAGTTAATTTTTCAGGTAAATTATATAAAACATCTTTTTATAACGTTAATAAAGAAACTGGCCTTATCGACTACAATCAACTTGAAGAAGTTGCTTTAAAAGAAAAGCCAAAAATGATTATTTGTGGAGGCTCAGCATACTCAAGAGATTGGGATTATAAAAAATTTAGAGAAATTGCAGATCAGATTGGAGCCATTTTATTAGCCGACATTGCTCATCCAGCAGGATTGATTGCTGCTGGGCTTCTAGATAACCCTGCTAATGATTGTCATATTCTCACCACTACAACACATAAGACATTAAGAGGTCCTAGAGGTGGAATGATCATGATGGGTAAAGACTTTAGAAATCCTTTTGGAAAAACCAATCTAAAAGGAGAAAAAAAATTAATGTCTACATTATTAAATTCCGCAGTATTTCCTGGATCACAAGGTGGACCACTAGAACATATTATTGCTGCAAAAGCTGTAGCCTTTGGTGAAGCCTTAGAAAAATCATTTATAGATTATAGCAAACAAGTTATACTTAATGCTAAAATTATGGCAGAATGTTTTATTGAAAAAGATTATAAGATAATCTCTAATGGAACTGATAATCATTGTATATTAATTGATCTGAGATCAAAAAATATAACTGGTAAACAAGCAGAAAATGCTTTAGTATTAGCTGATATAACAGCAAATAAAAATATGGTGCCATTTGACACTCAATCTCCATTTATAACCTCTGGTATAAGATTTGGAACTCCAGCAATAACTACTAGAGGAGTAAAAGAAAACACAATACCTGAAATCGTTAATTTAATTGATCAAGTAATCATTAATCATGAAAATGAACAGAAAATTGAGAAAATAAAAGAACAAGTAAACAATCTTATGAGTAATTATGAAATTTTTTCCTACTAAAAAATATGCGTCCTTTTGATTTAGAACAAGAAAAAAAAGAAATAATAAATAAATATCGAGCATTACTAAGAGCTTGTAACGACAAAACAAACAAGGAAGATAAAAAAACCATCCGAAAAGCATTTAATATAGCTGTTAAAGGGCATGAAGATGTTAGAAGAAAATCCGGAGAGCCTTATATACTACACCCAATAGCAGTTGCCCATATATGCGCAAAAGAAATTGGTCTTGGAACAGTTTCTATAGTATGTGCATTATTACATGATATAGTAGAAGATACTGACTATACAATTTTAGATATTGAGAAGAATTTTGGTAAAAAAATTGCAACAATCATCGATGGATTAACAAAAATATCTGATGTTTTTGATCAAAAAATATAAATTCAAGCAGAGAACTTTAGAAAAATGCTACTTACTCTATCAGATGATATTAGAGTGATTATTATAAAACTTGCTGATAGACTACATAATATGAGAACTCTTGATGCAATGTCAAAACAACAAAAATTAAAAATTGCCTCTGAAACTCTATACCTATATGCCCCATTAGCACATAGATTAGGATTATATTCAATGAAAACTGAATTAGAAGATTTAGGATTAAAGTTTACCAAACCTGAGATATACAAAGCTATCTCTATAAAATTAAATGAGACTAAAAGCAGTAGAAATAAATACATTAACAAATTCTCCTCACCAATAAAGAATGTCTTAAAAGAAGAAGGCTTAAAAACAACAATTAAAGGAAGACCAAAATCAATATACTCAATTAGAGAAAAAATCATAAACAAAGGAGTAACATTCGACAATATTTTTGACAAATTTGCTATTAGAATAATAGTTGACAGCAATAAACAAAATGAAAAATCTGACTGCTGGAAAATCTACTCAATTGTTACAGATTTTTATAAACCTAATCCAGATAGACTCAGAGATTGGATCTCGACACCGAAAGTTAATGGATATGAATCTCTACACACTACTGTAATGGGTGAAGACGGAAAATGGGTAGAAGTACAAATTAGAAGTAAGCGAATGGATGAAATCGCAGAAAAAGGTTATGCAGCACACTGGAACTATAAGAATCAAGGAATAAAAACTAATGAATTAGACAAATGGATAAACAAAATTAGCACCCTTCTTGAAAATCCTGATGCAAATGCTATTGATTTTGTAGATGATTTTAAATTAAACCTTTTTTCTGGAGAAATATATGTTTTTACTCCTAAAGGAGACCTGAAAACATTACCAAAAAAAGCTACTGCCCTAGATTTTGCATTTGAAATTCATACTCAAATAGGAATGACGTGTTTAGGCGTAAAAGTTAATGGCAGATTGGTTCCATTAAGTCATGTGTTATCAAGTGGAGATCAAGTGGAGATCATAACTTCAAAAAAACAACATCCAAGAAAAGACTGGTTAAGATTTGTAGTTACCTCACAAGCTAGATCAAAAATAAAAAGCACACTAAAAAAAGAAGAAAAAATTATAGCTGAAAATGGAAAAGAACTTGCTGAAAGAAAACTTAGACACCTAAGAATTAAACTAAACAGAAACACTGAAAACGAATTAATAAAACACTTTAAATGCTCTAGCTCTCAAGAACTATACTTTCAATTTGGCAATGGACAAATTTCAAATCCAGAAATTAAAGAATTTGTTAACCTTAAAAACGCAGGATGGTATCAACATATTAAAAACAGAATCTATAGAAATAGAAAAACAACTAAAACTGAAATTAAAAATAATATTATTGTTTTTAATGAAAATGATGAAATTCTAGACTATAAAATTGCTGCTTGTTGTAATGCAATACCTGATGATGAAATATTTGGCTTTCTTTCTATTATTGATGGTCTAAAAGTACATAGAGAAGATTGTCCTAATGCTATTGAACTACGCGCTAACTACGCATATAGAATTTTAAAAGCCAAATGGACTACTAAAGATGAAATTGACTTTACAGCTAATCTCAGAATAAACGGTATTGATAGTGTAGGTCTTGTTAACAAAGTAACTCAAATAATCTCTAAACAACTACATGTAGATATAAAAGCTATTAATATTAATACTGAAGATGGTGTTTTTGAAGGGGAAATCACACTAAAAGTACATAACGACACGTTCTTAAATGAAATAACCAAAAAACTAGAAAAAATAGAAGGAATTATTAAAATATCTAGAACTTATAAACATAACTAAAAGATCATTCGTAAAATCTTTAAAAAACAATTAATTAAATAGTGAATTTATTTATTTTTATTTTTTTATAAAAAATGACAACAAAAGAAAAAACAATAATAGAAGTCAAAAAAATATTTACTGATTATCTAATTAAAAATAATCAACGTAAAACACCTGAAAGATATGCAATTCTTAATGAAATCTATGATCATAATGGTCATTTTGACATCGAATCAATGTATGTCAATATGAAAAACCAAAATTATAGAGTTAGTAGAGCAACATTATATAACACAATTGAACTTCTACTTGAATGTCAACTCGTAAGAAAACATCAATTTGGCAAGTCTCATGCACAATTTGAAAAATCTTATTCAAACAAACAACATGATCATTTAATCTGTACAAATTGTGATAACGTAATTGAATTCTGTGATCCAAGAATACAAGGAATAATGAATTCTATAGAAGAAAATCTAAATTTCAAAATCTCAAAACATGCATTAAATCTCTACGGAATCTGTAAAGATTGTCAAACTAAAATTAATAATTAAATGAAAGTTGATGTCTTATTAGGTCTTCAATGGGGAGACGAAGGAAAAGGAAAAATTGTTGATGTGCTAACAAACAACTACGACATAATAGCTAGATTTCAAGGAGGCCCAAATGCTGGACACACACTAGAATTTGACGGAATAAAACATGTTTTACATACAATTCCATCAGGCATCTTTCATAAAAGAATAATCAATCTTATTGGCAATGGAGTTGTCATAGATCCTGTAATATTTGAAAAAGAAATAATATCTATAAAAAAATTAAATCTAGAAATTTCTGAATTATATATCTCAAAAAAAGCTCACCTAATACTCCCAACTCATAAATTACTTGATGCTGCTTCAGAGCACGCAAAAGGCAAACATAAAATTGGCTCTACACTTAAAGGAATAGGACCAACATATATGGACAAAACAGGAAGAAATGGCTTAAGGGTTGGTGATCTTAACTCTATAAATTTTAAAGACAAATACAATAAATTAAAAAACAAACATATTGAATTACTTAAATTTTATGACTTTGATTATAAACTAGAAAAATTAGAACAAGATTGGTTTAACAGTTTGAAAACAATAAAGAAATTTAAACATATAGATAGTGAACACTTTATACACAGAAGTATTAAAGAAGGAAAAAAAATTCTCGCAGAAGGAGCACAAGGAACATTGTTAGATATAGATTTTGGGTCTTATCCATTTGTCACATCATCAAATACTATAACAGCAGGAGCTTGTACAGGCTTAGGAGTAGCTCCTAACCAAATATCTGATGTCTTTGGAATCTTTAAAGCTTACTGTACTAGAGTTGGAAGCGGGCCTTTTCCAACAGAACTAGATAATGAGATTGGAAAACACCTTGGAAAAGTCGGTAATTAATTTGGCGCCACAACTGGAAGAGCAAGAAGATGTGGATGGATTGACTTACCTGCATTAAAATATGCTATTAACATTAATGGAGTCACTCAATTGATGATGATGAAATCAGATGTTCTCTCTGGAATTGATAAAATTAAAGTATGTACCCATTATTTAAATAATAATGATAAGATCGATTATCTTCCTTTTGAAGACAACACCAATTTAAAACCTGTTTATAAAGAATTAAAAGGATGGGAAATGAACATCATGAATATTAACGATCTATCTGAAGCTCCTAAAGAAGTGCATGATTATATTAAATACTTAGAAGATGAACTTCAAGTTCCTATTAAGATTATCTCTGTAGGGCCAGATCGAAAACAAACCTTTTTTAGATAAATTTGAGAAAGCTTAACCTGCTAATTATTGCGTCTATTATAAGCATTCTTTCTTTTGCTCAAGAGAGAAAAAAGATTGAAATTATAAATGCTGATTTCACATATATAAATAATGATCTACACCCAGAATACTGGCGATTAATTGGAAATGTAAATATATTTCATAATCAAACCAATATGATCTGTGATTCTGCATATTATTATTCAAAAGAAGAAAAAATTCAAGCTTTTAACAATATTACTATTTACAATAATAAAGGCTTAAATATAACAGGTAAAATCCTTAATTATGATGGAGAAAAGGGTCTAGCTGTTATCTCTGGCAATGTAATCTGTAAAAACAATGAAAGTATATTAGAATCTCAAAAAACAACCTTTAATATTAAAGATAATTATATTAGCTATAATTCAAAAAGCAAAATAAAAAATAAAGAACAAGAAATATCATCAATTAAAGGTAAATACTATATAGATGAAAATATATATAAATTTAACGACTCTGTTACTCTTATATCCTCTAGCCATTCAATTGAAACAGACAACCTAAGGTATGATGAAAATAAAAAAATAAGCAGCTTATTAGGGCCTTCTAACATCTATTTTAAGAACAAAAAAGTATATTGTGAGAAAGGATATATTTATAACAATAAAGATCAGGCTGAGTTTTTTAATAATACAAAAATCCTAACTGAAGAATATGAAATTACAGCTGATAGCATTTTCTTTAACAATAACACAAAATGTGTTACTGCACGAAATAATGTGACACTAACTGATTCTGTAAACAATCTTATTCTTGAAGGAAATTCTGCTGAATATTATGAAAATGAAGAAATCTTAACAGTTTCAAAACAACCATTATTAAAACTCATATCAGACAAAGATACTTTATTTATGAGTTCCAGAAAATTTATTAATTTTTCACGAGACGGAAAAAAGTATCTTAGTTCATATACAAATGTCAAATTTCTGGACAACAATATTAAAGGAAGATGCGACTCATTAGTTTATGAAATATCAGACTCATTAATATTTATGTATAATAAACCTATAGTCTGGTTTGATGAATATCAAGTCTCTTCTGATAGCATAAAAATATATTACTACAATAAGCTTATTAATAAAATACATTTATCTTCTAATCCAATAATTATTTCTAAAGAAGACTCTTCAGAATTTAACCAAATTAAAGGGTATGAAATGATTGGACACTTTATTGATAACAAACTAGATAATCTTGATGTAAATGGAAATGGACAAAGCATATACTTTCTTAAAGACAAGAAGGAAATAATCGGCATGAATTATATTGAATCATCTAAGATATCTCTTCATTTTAGAGCAAATAAGATTAAAAATATTAATTACGAAATAATTCCATTTTCTGTTACTACTCCAATAAATGAGGTAATAGACAAAGATAAATATCTAAAAATGTTTAAATGGAGAATTGAAGAAAAACCAATAGATAAAAAAGATCTATTTACTCTAGAATAACAAATGATGTTCTTCTATTTAACGCTCTACCTTTTTCATTAGAATTATCAGCAATTGGCCTTGAATATCCATAACCTTCATATAACAACTGGTCTGGACTAACACCAACTTTTAGCAAGTAATCATATACTGATTTAGCTCGCCTCTCAGAAAGAACTTGATTAGAATATTCATCCCCATTTGAATCGGTATGCCCCTCTATAACAACTCTTATATCAGTCTTTATCAAATACTCTGCTAGACTATTAAGCTCGGATAATGAATCATTATTTAGTATAAAAGAATTATTTAAAAAATGTACATTCTCTAAAACTATTTCTTCTCCAATTTTAGATAATATAATATCTAGCTCCAAATCTTTCACTTCATTTGCTTGAATGTTCTCTGGCAATTCAAAACAAAAAATATCATCAGACCCGAAACCATTGTCAGATGAATTATAGAACGCAGTTTTTCCATCAGAAGAAACAACAAGTGAATTTTGACTTTTATGATTATTAATAGGATAACCAAGATTTCTAACAGATCTCCATTGATCACCTACACTCTCTCTTGTAGATAAAAACAAATCAAAATCTCCCATACCAACATGTCCTTTAGAAGAAAAATATAAGCTTAAATTATCTGGATGAAGAAAAGGAGACATTTCATCTTTAGAGGTGTTAATAACCGGACCTGCATTAAAAGCTTCTGAAAAACCATCCTTCAAAATTTCTGTAATCCAAATATCAGTACCACCATAACCACCAGGTCTATTACTTACAAAATAGATGTATCTTCTATCAGATGAAAAACAAGCCTGAGAATCCCAATATCTTGAATTCACTTTACCTCCAAGATTAAAAAAATTCAAATTATTCAAATCATTAATACCATAATACAGATCGCAACTTCCAAAGCCTCCACTCCTATTACAAGCGGTATAGATAAGGAAAGTTTGATTATTAGAGAATGATAGAGCACCTTCATTGTCATTAGTGTTTAAAGGTGAAGGAAAACTAATGGCTTCTTGCCATTTATCATCTACATTTAACGAATAATAGAAATCTTCTTGAGGTTCTTTACCCTCATACTCAACACGTCTTGTAAAAACTAACATACTATTATCAGAAGTAATTGCAGGTCCAATCTCTGACATATTAGTGTTAATTTTTTCTCCCAAATTAACTGGCTCAAAATCTACTGGACTACTAACTGCTCCAATTGAAAAATTACAATTATCAATAAATGATTTTAATTTACTATCGCAATAAATAGAATCTAGTTTACAAGAGGTATTATAATAATATAAAGCCTCAGAATAAAAACCATTAAAATAAAAGTTATTAGCAATTTGTTCAATACCTAAAATATCATCCGGATTTTCTAAATCATAAATATTTAATAACGTCTTTGCTGATTTATAATAATCAGACTCTTTAAGATAGATATTTGACAACAACAAGAATGGTTTCTTCCAAGCACTATTTTTCTCAATCATTTTTACAAGTGTCTTCTTTGATTTTTCAAATTCATTATTTTGATAATACTTAATTGCCTTATCATACTTTTTATAATCTCTATTTTGAGCATATAATTGACTAGAACAGCAAACAACTAATATGAATAGAATAAATTTTTTCATTATGGAATATTCATATATTTATGTGTCTGCAATGAAATTGTCCATTCACTATTTTCAGCGACAAAATCAATAATTTTTGGCACAATTTCTTTTTTCTTACTCCATTCAGGCTGCAAATACAATCTACATCCACTATCAACTTCTTTCTTTTGATTTATTGCCCATTTAAAATCATTTTTATTAGAAATAATAACCTTCAACTCATTTGCAATTTCTTGAATTTCTCTCAAAGGAGTAAGTGTCTTTTTTGGAGACAAACATATCCAATCATATTCACCACTTAATTTGTAAGCGCCAGATGTCTCTAAATGAACACTTATATTCATATTTTTTAAACATTCACATAAATAATCTAAATTCCACATCAAAGGTTCTCCCCCAGTAATAACAACAATTTGAACAGAATATTTCTTAATTTCTTCTATAATATTATCAACTTTTGTAAAAGGATGAAGATATGGGTCCCAACTTTCCTTTACATCACACCAGTGACAACCTACATCACATCCGCCAATTCTTAAAAAATACGAACTTTTACCAGCAAAAAAACCTTCTCCTTGAATTGATAAGAATGATTCCATTAATGGAAGTTCAATACCATTTTTTAGACTATCATTTTCTGTTCTGTTCATGTTTACAAAAGTATATTTTTTAAGTTGATAATAAATAGAATACTATCTTTGCTTGACAAATAAAAAAATATGAAACAACTTATCGAATGTGTACCAAATATTTCTGAAGGATCTGATCTAAAAAAAATAAATGAAATAGCTAATGTTGTTGAAACAGTAAGTGGAGTTAGTTTATTAAACGTTGATCCTGGAAAAGCAACAAATAGGACAGTAATTACATTTGTTGGTGAGCCTGAGAATATTGTAGAAGCAGCCTTTTTATTAATAAAAAAAGCACAAGAACTTATTGACATGAGAACTCATAGAGGAGAACATCCAAGAATGGGTGCAACTGATGTATGTCCATTAGTACCTATCTCTAATATCTCTATGAAAGAGGTTGCTAAGTGGGCAAGAATTCTTTCAAAAAAAGTTGGTGAAGAGCTTAGTATTCCTATCTATTGTTATGAAAATGCTGCATTTAATAAGGAAAGAAGAAACCTTGCAAATTGTAGGTCGGGTGAATATGAAGGACTAAAGAAAAAATTTCAAGATAAGAAATGGAAGCCTGATTTTGGGCCTTCAAAGTTTGATAATTCAGTAGAGAAATCTGGAGCTACTGCAATATCAGCAAGAGATTTCCTAGTTGCATACAACATAAATCTAAACACAACATCAACAAGGAAAGCAAATGCTGTTGCATTTGATATTAGAGAAGCGGGAAGAATTAAAAGAGAAGGAAATAAGATAACAGGTAAAATAATCCATGATAAATCAGGAAATCCTATGAGGACTCCAGGATTATTTAAATCAGTTAAGGGAATAGGATGGTTTATTAAAGAATATGGAATAGCTCAAATCTCATATAATCTTACAGACATAAACACATCTCCTTTACACGAAGTATTTGACAAAACATGCGAACAAGCCACTAAAAGAGGATTAAGAGTAACAGGATCAGAATTAATTGGACTAGTTCCTAAAAAAGTACTTATAGATGCAGGAAGATATTTCTTGAAAAAACAAAACAGATCATTAGGTGTTTCTGAGAAAGAGATTATAAAAATAGCTGTAAAATCACTAGGTCTAGACGAATTATCTCCATTCAAAGCTAAAGAAAGAATTATTGAACATATGGTAGAGAACAACAAAAAAGACAAGCTTATTAATATGTCACTCAAAGATTTTACTTTTGAAACAGCAAGTGAATCGCCAGCACCTGGAGGCGGATCGATATCAGCATATTGTGGAGCTATGGGAGCATCTTTAGCTACAATGGTTGCTAATTTATCAGCAAATAAAAGAGGATGGGATGATAAATGGGAAGAATTTTCAAATTGGGCAGAAAAAGGTTTTAAATATCAAAATCAACTTCTAGAATTAGTAGATGAAGACACAAAAGCTTTTAATAAAATAATGGAAGCATTTCAACTTCCTAAAGAAACTAAATCTGATATCAAGAAAAGAAACATTGCTATTCAAGATGCAACAAAGAATGCTATTATAACACCATTTAAAGTGATGGAGATAGCTTTAGCATCAATGGATGTAATAAAAAAAATGGCTCAAATTGGAAATCCAAATTCAATTACTGATGCATGCGTTGCAGGATTATGTGCTCGAACAGCAATTAGAGGAGCATTCCTAAATGTAAAAATTAATTGCTTAGATTATAATGACAAGGAATTTATAACTCAAATAATTGATAAAGGAAATAAAATAGATAAGAAAGCACATAAATTTGAGGAAGAAATAATAAAAATTACCGAAGAAACTATGAACAAATAGTTTCTAAAATATTAGCTGCAATTTTACGCGAAACATTTTTAGAATTAAGCAAGGTTCTTAGATTATCATAATCAGAAAAAAGAGACTTAAGTTGATCCCTATCTAAAACCTTATCAAGACTCTCTTTAATATTTTTAGTTGTTAATTTTGACTGAATTAATTCATCAATAACTTTCTTATTAAGCAAGATATTTACTAGTGAAATATAGGGGATATTAACTAAACTCTTTGCAATAATATAAGATAGACAAGAAGTTTTATAGCAAACAACTTGCGGGATATTCATCAATGCTGTCTCTACGGTTGCCGTCCCAGATGTGACTAATGAAGCTTGAGAGACTGACAAAAGATCATAAGAACAATTAAAAACATGAGCAACATCATATCCCTCTGTAAGCTTATTATAATAATCTGAAGAAAAAGAATCTGTTGCTGAGATTATAAAATTATAATTTGGATAAAATTTAATAATTTTTAGCATTAATGGTAGAATCAAATTTATTTCTTGTCTTCTACTACCAGGAAAAAGTGATATAATCGGTTTATCATCTATTAAATCAAAATTATTACTACTATCTTCAATATCTTCATATATTGGATTGCCAAAATATTCTACTTCTACCCCCTGCTCTTTATAAATATCTTTTTCAAAAGGAAAAATAACAAACATCCTACTAACATATTTCTTAATCTTCTTTACTCTACCAAATTTCCATGCCCATACTTTAGGAGAAATATAATAATTAACCTTAAAATTATTTTTAAATGCGAATTCAGCAATCTTTAAATTAAATCCTGGGTAATCAACTAAAAGAATCAAATCAGGAGAAAATCTCAAAATATCTTTTTTACATTGATTAAAATTATCTATAACCTTAAAAATATTTATAAACACTTCCCAAAAACCCATATATGAGATTTCATTAATATGTTTATCTAAAATAACCCCCTCAGATTCTAAATGATTACCTCCCCAAGCTTTAAACTTAATGTTATTATCAAGCTTCTTAAGCTCATGTACAATCTTAGAGGCATGTTTGTCTCCAGATTTTTCACCAGTAATAATATAAATTTTCATCTGAGAAACTTAATACATACAATTAAGAAACCATATAAAATAGTCGATCCTAAAACTCCTCTTGCAGCAGAATCTCTATTAGTTTTTATTTTCATAAAAAAGACCACTAAATTAATCAGTAAACTTAAACTAATAATATGTGGAAGTTTCTCACTACTATAAACTTGAGCTATTGTTACAAATAAATCCAATTCGAGAATAAAAAGCACATAAACAGAAAAAGCAAGAAAAGGTGCAAGTAAGCCAACAAAAAATCCAATTATATTTTGTTTATTCATCTAGTTAACGCTTTAATATTATCTATTTGTTCGCCAAATGTAAGATCATGATTAATTGGAACTACTGTAACAAAATTCTTTTCCAATAGATTATGATCAGAATTTTCTGATATATCCTTATTAACAAATTTTCCTGTTAACCAAAAGGCCCTATCCCCTTCCAAGTCAATCCTCTCCTCAAACTCTTCAATCCATACACCGCTAGATTGATGAGCTACCTTCATTCCCTTAATAGGTTTGTTTTTGTTAATTTTAGGAATATTAACATTTAAACAACAATTAAGCTTAGTCTTTAATAATCTTTCTGTTAACTTAGTAATAAATTCATTAGTATGAGAGAAATCAGCATCTACTGAATGGTCAAGTAAAGAGAAGCCCATTGATGGTATATTATGTAATGATGCTTCAATAGCTGCTGCTACCGTTCCTGAATAAATTACATTAACCGATGCATTTGAGCCATGATTAATTCCAGAGATACATATATCTGGTTTTTTATCTAATATTTTTGAAAGAGCTAACTTTATACAATCAACAGGAGTTCCACTACATATAAACTCTAGTTGCTTACCCTTATCGATGATTATTTTCTCACATCTAATAGGTTTATCAAGAGTTATAGCATGACTCTGAGCAGATTGAGACTTATCAGGAGCAACAACAATAACCTTTCCAATGTTATTTAGTATTTCAATCAAATGACGTAAACCTGGAGCATAGATCCCATCATCATTTGTAACTAATATTAAAGGGGAATTCATATTTATAATTTTAACAAAACTAATATAATAAAGTTGTTTGTTAAAATAACATTTTTAGTAATTTTGAAAATAAAATAAAAGAATATGATTTGGATTATAATGATACTTTTTATGATTGTTGGTGGTTTTGTCAGTAGTCAATTAAAAAGAAAGTTTAAAAAATACAGCAAAATACCAACTTCATCAGGGATGAGTGGTAAAGAGATAGTAACTAAAATGTTAGCAGATCATCAGATTTATGATGTAAAAATAATCTCAGTGGCTGGAAAGTTAACAGATCACTATAATCCCCAAGACAAAACAATAAATCTTAGTGCTGATGTATATAATGGAAGACATATTTCTGCAGCTGCGGTTGCTGCTCATGAATGTGGTCATGCTATACAGCATGCAGAATCATACCAATGGCTGCAAATGCGCTCGCAAATGGTCCCAATGGTAAATTTTAGCAATAAACTAATGAGTATTATTATGATACTAGGATTAATTGGTGCTGGAGTATTAAAAATGTTCCCATTTGCAACTATAATTCTAGTTTTTGTGATATTACAAGCTGTTGTAACTATGTTTACACTAATAACCATTCCCGTTGAATTTGATGCAAGTAGAAGGGCTTTAATATGGCTTAAAAGTTCAAACATAGCCAAACAAGAAGAAGTTCTCTTTGCTGAAGATGCATTAAAATGGGCTGCTAGTACCTATGTAGTAGCTGCACTAGCAGCAGCAGCATACCTTCTATATTATGTTGCATTACTGAGAGATTAGAGAAAAAAAAAGCTCTATTTCTAGAGCTTTTTAATTAAATATCAATTTTGATATTATTTTTTAGTCAAGAAAGGTAAACCTGTTCTTGAATTTTCTTTAACATTATATCCATCAGGTTTATCACATGCAGTGCTTCTTGAATCTTTTGAGAAGTAATAAATTCTTTGAACTCTTCCTGTAGATTTTAAAGTAACATCTTTACAGTTTAAATGATATTCTGTTCCTTTTGAATTGTTGTGTGTAAAAGCCATAATATTTGTTTTAATTAATAATTAATTCACGACTAATATAGTTAATTGAATTAAAAAAAACAAATCCACTAGATAAGAATTAATTATATTGTTAATAAGTCTAAATCAACAGATAACCAATATAATAGAAAAAATATAGTTGTAAATTATTTTCTTGTCTAAAAAAACAGATATAAAACACTGATTATCAATCATTTATAAAAAGAAAAAAGAAGAAAAAAAAAGAAATCAATTTACTAGATAGAAGCAAAAGAACTACTAGATTATAAGGTTAATAAGTAAGTATTTGAAACAAAAAAAAATAAAAATCTGATTATAAAGACAATAAAAACAGATATTTAATGATTAAGAATTGTCGATTTTATATTTTTGTTTACGTCATTTTAACTATCTGATCTAATGAATAAACAATTACTCTTTATATTAATAATAAGCCTAAACTTGAATTCGTATGGGCAAATCTTTAAAGACAAGTACATTAAAGATGCAACTAATGTTGCAGAATCTTTTCTAAATAACATAAACACATCAAAATATGATGTGGCTTATTCACAGTACTCAGAAGAAGTTAAAGATAATTCTGATTCTATTCAATGGTTGAAAGCTGTTAAACAATTAATGACTGAATTCGGAAAATTAGAAGAGAGAAAAATAGTTGCATCAAAATTTGAAAGCAATATTGAAGAGCTTGGAGATGGCTTCTATGTATTTATAGAATACATAAGTATTTACAAGAAAGTAAATCAATGCAATGAATATCTAATATTAGGTCAAAATGACAAAATAGAATGGAAGATTTTAAGATATGACTTCTCATATAAAAACCCAGAGCTTGATGAAGAATATTACCAAGAGCAATTATCTAACTAAAGTTATTGATCCATACAAATAACTAACTTCAGAATCCTTTAACTCTCTATAACTAATTTCATAAATATAAGTTCCCAGTGGAGCCTTATTTCCATTAGAAAGATTACCATCCCAAGCACCCATCTTATAAAAATCATTATTATTATTATTATCACAAGAAGAGCCTTCATTTAGATTATTGGTTACAATAATTTCATCTGATTCAAAAATTACAGAACCATTCCATCTTTCATGTATAACTATCTTAAACTCATAAAACAAACCCAATGCTTTTACATAAAACTCATCATTACAATTATCATTATCAGGTGTAAAACTATTTGGAACATAGATTTTACTCTCTGGAAGAACACACACATTCATACTAGATGAATCAATACATCCCCCATTATTAACTAAATATAGATGAACTGCATAAAGACCTGTATCATTATAAGTATGAATTGGGTTCATTGAAAATATATAAGGCATTGATGTTCCGTCTCCAAAATCCCAATAACTTAATGAAGAAATTTCATCTGGATTTACTATACTTTGATCAATAAGCTGAATATCACTATTAAAAATTGAGAGACATTCATTAATATTTAATGAAAATGATGCCAATAAATTATCATATCCTAAAATTCTTATAGTATCTGTCACGATACAGCTTGACATATTATTTGTTGCAGAAACAACATAATCTCTATCTACAAGAGCATAAATACTGTCGCCATATATTATAGGATTAGTGTTCCAAATAAATGATATATCATCATTAGAATTTGTTAAAACTTTAGCAAAACCAAAATCACCAAAACATTTTTTCTCTGATGAAGTAAAATTTAAGTCAAATTGATCATAAACGAAGATATGAATAGAATCAACAGTATTATCTGAACAACCATCAGAAACATTTAATATATATATAGTCGTCTGATCTAAAACAAATAAATGATTAAAACTATTACTTAGATTGTTATTCCAATTAAACTGATAACTACCTGTTCCACCACTCACATTAGCACCAATATTTACTATTTCACCAGCACATATTGTGTCATTAGAAAAATAAGTTGTTGTTACCAATTCATCCCCTACAAAGAAAACAGTATCAATAGATGCAATACAATTTCCAGATCCATATGTATAAGTAATATTATGATATCCAGGCCCTGCTATTGCAGGGTTAAATGTAGAGTTTACTATACCATTACCACTAAGAACACCTCCAGTTGGAATAGTTAAAATATTATAAAAGGAATCCACATAACAATAATTAACATTCAAAGCTGAAAAAATCAAATTAGGCGGATTAATAACTTCAACTTCAAAAGTATCTATACATCCATTAGATGAAGTGTATTCTAGAAAATAACTACCTATAGCTAGTGATCCTGGATCAAATAATCCCGTTGAATTATCTAAAATTCCTAATCCATTCCAACTCCCTCCATTTAAATTAATATCTAATATAAATGGAGATGCTGATGAACAAATTAGAGTATCAGTTAAAATTGGTTTTGGATAAACATAGATAATCATATTATCATCACATGTATTTGCCGAATAAGAAATTAAATGAGAGCCACTACCTGACATATATGGGCTAAAAATTCCAGGAAAATCTGGATTAACTATACCTAATCCACTCCAAGATCCATTATAAGGATCTCTAGGTATTAAATTTAGATCTAAGAATTGTTGAGAAGAATTATGACACAAAAACAAAGAATCTTCAAATAATTGGGTGTCAACAACATTAATTTCAACTGTATCAACACAAAAATTATTAGTATAAGTAACCAAATCTAAACCTAAGTTTAATGATGGGTCATATAAACCAGTATTTGAATTAATAATATTAATACCACTCCAAAGACCACCTATTGGGCTTGAAATCAAATTAAACGGAGATTGAGAAGGACAAATAGTCATATCATCTCCAGCATCTATTTCTTCTAAATAAACATTTACGTTATCTGCACATCCCTGGATAGAATATTCAAAGATATGATTTCCTGAATTACCAACTGAAGACAATATTATTCCATCTGTTGTTATTGGACCACCAAGAATAGAAATTTTATCAATTGCTATATCTGATGACCAGTGATTTCCTGTTAACACTCTAAATTTTATTCGTAATTCTGAAGAAATATAATTTGACAAGTTTATAGATTGATTATACCACTGATCACCTAAATTTCCTATAATACTCCATACATCTAATTGCCATGTCACTCCATTATCTACTGATATATCAATAGCTAAAATTGCATTATCATTTCCATTTCCATATTTATGATAATAAAAATTCAAAATAGGATTGTCAAATTGCGAAAGATTTACACATGGACTTATTATTGCAGAATTTTTAAAAGGAAAATTTGAATTAGAAGATTCAGTATAAATATAATCATAACCATCAAATGCAGATGAAGGACCTGTATTATTTGATGGTGTGCCATTTGTATTAATTACCCAGTCAAAATCATTAGAAACATCATTGTTCCAATCAGACAATCCAGATTCAAAACTTTCAACATGAGGAAAGACATTAACAGAATTTAAACATGAACTCGGTGAAAGTGGATTAATTGGAGGATTTGACCAAATACCTCCAAAAGGACTTGCACTTATGATAGTATCAACTGAATTTTGACATAAAAATAAACTATTTGGCATAGAAATACTATTTACAACATTTACTAATAATGTGTCCGAACATCCATTAGGCAATGTATATATTGCATTAATAACAGTACTAGATGATCCTACATTAATATCTCCATTCGATTGTATAGAACTACTACCTGACCAAGATCCTCCTGGAGTTGTAATTGTAGAATTTAGATTAAATATTGGAGAATTAACACAAGCTGACACATCATTTCCAGCATTAATCTCTAAAACAGTAATCTCCAAATCATCAGAACAGCCATTTACATCATAATTTAAAGTATATGTTCCAGGCGATAGACTTATTGGATTAAACACAGGATTAAATCCATTTGTAATACTCGGGCTATTCCACCATCCACCAATAGGAAACCCACTTAAACTTACAGGAGCATCATTATTACAAATAGAAAAATCTGCTTGTGTAGAAGTAGGAGGAACAACAACCACTGTTACTGTATCAGATTGTGAGGAAGCAGGACCTAAATCACTAACTGTAACAATATATTGACTAGTTACTAATGGGCATACTTGATGTGGTCCTGGATTATTTGGTAAAACTGGAGTCCATGAATAGTTATAAGTTGAAGCATCTCCTCCACTAACAGAAACATTTAAATCTGTACATTCACCTAAACAAATAGTATCTTGATCAGCACTTAAATCTACAATCAAAGGACAATCTAAAACATCAAAAACTAAAGATGAAGATAAAGACCACAGACTATCACAAACATCCTTAAAAAAAGATTCAAAGAATATGTTATAAGTACCGCTTTAATTTAATCCAGGAAATAAGGTCAATTGAATTAAATCAGTTGAATCATTTATGCATGAAAGTGGTATTGCATTAACAATTTGATTTATCTGACCACCAACATTAATATTAGCAGTATAGACAGAATCACAATGTATGTTTTTATCTAACAATATATCTAGCACTGTTGTACTACAAGTTGGACTTATGGGTAAACTTAATTGTGGGGGATCAGGAACAGATATTATTGTTTCCCAACTTAAATTAAATCCATCTGCTGCAACATTTAAATCAGAAACAAAAACAATAGTAACACATCCATTTGAAACAACTTGAGGAGGTGTATTAACACCAGAGAATGGCCCTGCTAAAATTGGAGATGTAGTATTTGGGCCATCATATATAAGCACATAATCATTAATTGGTTCTGTATTAAAAAAACTAAAGTCAATAATAATAGAAGAGGCACCATTTGGACATATAGTAAACACGAAATTTTCATTATGATCATACCAGCCAGCCTGTTGAGTATTAGCTTCACTATCACTCAATGTTCCTTCACAATCATAGACTGTTTGATTAGACATTATATATTGTGCATGTAACTGAACAATATTAAGAGAAAATAATAAAATCAACAATAATCTCATAGTATGATATTCTATTGTTTATTTACTGAAATATTTGGGGTTACAATTTCATTACTCCAAACTAAATTTTGATCTTGAATTCTTATTGTAAAATTTA
>JAAZYM010000077.1 GCA_014239655.1 Flavobacteriales bacterium
TGGGTGGAGGAAGTATGATTACTAACTTAGATGTATATCCAAACCCTACAAGAGATATCTTTAATGTGAGTTTTGTATCGGATGAGATACAAACCCTTGGCATTAGAGTATTGAATATAGTAGGAGAGGTGATCTATGAAGAATCATTGGATCAGTTTGTTGGAGAGTACACTAAACAGATTAGTATAGGAGATAATGCTCGTGGGATATACTTTTTAGAAATAACTGATTATAATGGAACTATTAATAAGAAGATTATTCTTCAATAAGAATTAAATTTCATGAAAAAAATATTTTCAATTTTTATTTTTTTATTCTGTACACTATTTACTTACGGTCAAGTAAATAATTTACAGCTTCAGGGTATTATTGATTTTGATTTAGTGTCTGCTGGCTATACTGGAAAGGCTATACATTTAAAAGCAAATAGTAATATTCCTGATTTGAGTGTATATGGAATTGGTGTTGCTAATAATGGTAATGGTGGTGATGGACAAGAATATTTATTTCCTCAAATGAGTCTACAATCAGGTGATCACTTATTATTAGTTAGAGATAGTTCTGTTATGTCAATATATTTTGATGTTTGTTTTGTAGAATTTGATCATGTATTACCGGCTTCAAATGCTATTGATCAGAATGGAAATGATGCGATTGAATTATATAAAGACAGTATGGTTATAGAAACTTTTGGAGATATAAATATGGATGGTACTGGGACAGCTTGGGAGTATCTAGATTCATGGGCTTATAAGGATCCATCAGGTAGTGTTACATTTTCTGGATATAACTGGATTTTTGGTGGAGTTGAATGTACGATTGGCTCTGTCACAACTCAAGCCTCATCATGTCCTTACCCATTATGCTCCTCAAGTAGTAATGTTTATGATTACAATAATCGTTCATTTTCTATATTCCCAAACCCTAGTAATGAGTATATTAAATTAGATACTGATTATATTATTGAAAGCATCACAATATTTAATGCCATGGGTCAGAAAATCACCAACTTTGAATATGAAGATAATATTTTAGATGTTAAAAATTTGCCTAATGGTATTTATGTTCTTAATTCTATCGGTGATAAAAAAACAATCACACAAACATTTATAAAATATTAAATTATAGCGCCTCTTCTTTTATGTCAATGATTATGCAATTAAGATTATAAGCAAAGAAAAAATATAAGATTAGTTAAGTTTCTGAATTTCAGGACACCAGAATGTCCTTCTGTTATCTTTAGTTATTTCATTTTTTATTTTTCTTCCATGTGAGTCTTCATTTCTTCCATATGCTTGAAGATTAAGACTGGAATCTTTGTTTGGGTTGTTAAAATCCCTAAGTTCAGCTCCTCCGCTTTTATATGATTCGGTTATTGTCTTTTTTGTGAATTTACAGATTTGTAGTATTTCATTTTTATTTAAATCTTGCCATTTTCTGTGTGGGTGTATTCTTGCTTTATATAGAATTTCAGATTTTAAATAATTCCCAACTCCGCAGAAATACTTTTGATTTAATAGAATCTTACAGATCTCTATATTGGATTTAATATTTTTTATTAAAAAAGATGTGTTTTCTTCTATTGATGTATCAGAGTTTAGTAGATCACGATCTTTAAAATATTTTGATTCTATTTCTTGGGTATTAATAAGTTTAATATTTCCAAATCTTCTAGTGTCATGAAAATACATTGTTTTGTTGTCTTGGGTTTTTATGCTTAGATGAGTGTGTTTTTCTCTTTTCTGAGACCACTTACCAGTCATTCCTAGGTGAAATGAAAAATAATTCTGCTTGTCTAATTGTAGGAAGCTTGTTTTTCCAATGCAGAAAACTTCTTTAAATTCGAATGGAGTAAATTGATTGAGCCTGTTAATGAGATAGTTGTATTTTTTTCTATATGGTTGTGAGCAATAATCAAATGAGATTATATTTTTTCTTTTAAGTTGGTTATTTAGATAGTCTGCTACTATCTTTACTTCTGGCCCTTCTGGCATTCTAATAATATTTTGATAGTTTCTTTCTGGCCTTCGTGATTTTTGGTGAGATTACTAATTTGCAATATGGTTGTTCTGTATTTAACGTATAGTAATCCTGGTGGTATTCTTCTGCTTTATAGAAAGCTTCGTATTTTTTTACTTCCGTGACGATATTGTTGTTGTAAACTTCGTTATTTAGTTTTTCTATATAGTCTTCTATTATTTTTTTTCATTCATATTATTATATAAAACAATGGATCTGTAGTGCCTTCCAACATCATTTCCTTGTTGATTTAATGTTGTTGGGTCATGTGATAAAAAAAATATTTCAAGAATATTGGATAAAGTAATCTTTTTGGGATCATATGTTATTTTGCATACTTCAGCATGATTTGTTCTTGAGCTGCTAACTTCTCTATAAGAAGGATTTTTTATTTTTCCTCCTGAATACCCACTAATAACATCTTCAATTCCTTTTATTTCTTCAAAAACGGCTTCTACACACCAGAAACATCCGCCTCCAAGAGTTATTTCTTGTAAACTGCTGTCTTTAGTCTCTAAATCCTGCATATTAAAAACCAGTGTTAATAGTAACAGTAATTTCATTTCTTCTATTTATAAATTGATATGGAGAATTATAAACATCAACTTCAAAGTCATTATTATGTTTGATGTTATTTTTTTCTAGAGCTTTTATTAACTCCTTAGTTTTCTTTTTTTCAATTCTTGAGTTTGTGTACCCAGAATATCTAATAGCTGCCTTTATATTAGATTCGAGTTTAAATATTTTTATTTTTTTATTATTGGGTTTAGGTGCTGGTTCAGATAAAAAATTATTTGGTAATCTAAATATCATCTCTTGTTCTCCATGGCGCCTCATGGTTACTGGTGATGTCATACTAATTTCTTGTTGCTTTTCATTCCCCCCAAATATATAGTCTGCAAGATATCGAAAATAACTTGTAGACCCTGAGTCAAAATAACTTATGTTAATAGACTCATTATATTCTCTTATCTCGATGTTTTCTATCTTTTTAATTGTTTTATAATGATCTTGATTTTGTGCTTGTGGAAAGAAATAACTGTTTAGTAATAAGAATAAGGTTAGTATCATTTTGTTTGTAGTATTCACTCTAGTTAGTATATAGTTTTTATAGTTTGTTTCTATGCAAATATATTATATTAATTAAAAAAATATTATTTTTTTGCTGTAATATTATATTTTTTTATGATATTTGAAAAAAAACAAATGAATTATAGTATCTCTCAGTTATCAAAAGTAAGTGACACCAATAAGATTACATTAAGATCTTGGGAGGATAGGTATGATTTCTTAGTTGCCGAGCGTACAGAAACCAATATTAGGCTTTATACTAAAGACGATTTAGTTTGCGCTATAAATACAAGAGCATTATTAAGTGAAAAGATTAAGATTTCGAGTATATCAAAGAAATCAAATGATGATATTCAGAAATTAGTTGATGATAAATTTAAAGATAAAAAGAATGCAAATTATCAGATATATATTGCTAGAGTATTAAGGTCAGCATTGAATTATGATAGAGATCTTTTTGACACTACGCTTTATTCAGGCTTTACAAATTTTGGCTTATATGATTTCTATTTTAATATAATGTATCCTTCATTGCAAAGAATAGGTGAGATATGGTCAGTAAAGAGTAATGTTGTTGAGCATGAAAATTTTGTTGCGGGTCTGTTAGAATCTAAAATAAATGATATTACAAAAGAGATTGTGGAGAATAAAGAGAGTAAGGATATCTGGTTCTTATTTATTATGGCCCCATATATTTTCTTAAATAGAGGTAGTAGTGATACAATCTCTTTATTGGAAACTGCTAAAATGGTCTCAGATGCTGAGCAAAACATGGTTAGTAAATGGAATATTTAAATTTTCCTTCATTTGCCATAAGACAATAATTTAAATTTTCCTGTTTTTATATATAATTTTTAATGTAAAAATATTATATCTTTATTTAAAATTAAATATATATTATAAAAATATAGGTTTAATAAAAAATAATTATATTTATTTTTTATTATTAAATAAAACAAAGGAGGATAAAACATTTAATATTTAGTTAGTAATTAATATCGGTTAACTAAGACCAACCCTCCCTTGTTCTTTTCAAACACAAAATCCCGGTACTTTCATACTATAATTTAAATCTGAAAATACTTTACCATTTCCTACCTTCCCAATAACATGAGAAGCAGGCATATCTTTTCCATTTCAAAAGGTTAAATGAAAGAAGAGTTAGGATTTTATCAGAATAATTCCTTTTGCTTCTTTTAATTGTTTTATCGCAAGATGGACAGATATAATTATTTTGATCCTTTTTGACAGCACCTATTTTAGATCTCCTTATTAGTGCTATTATAAGTGTATAGCTGAGTAGAAAGATTATGATATCAGAAATCATATACCAAAATTAGACTTATGTTTTGAGTAAAGAAATACGTGTTAATACGTACTCTTAGTATGAGTATTTATGTAATTTTTTCTCCTGAATCAACTGTAAGTTTCTTAAATAATTGTTTTAGTTCATTGAGCAAATTACCTTTATTATTGATTGTTCTCTTATCAATTTCAATTACCTGAGCAAGTTCACCCATAGTACCTGTTGTAAAAACTTGATCTGCATTATATAGCTCTGTGACAGAGATATTTTTTTCTATAATTGGAATGTTATTTTCTTTACATAGTTCAATAATTAATCCTCGTGTAATTCCAGGTAGACATGCATCTGCATATGGGGTATAAACAGTTTTTTCTTTTATCATAAATATGTTTGTTGCATTTGTTTCTGCAACAAAACCATAAAGATCTAGCATTATTGCATCGTCAACTTTAGCATGATTTGCTTCAATTTTTGCAAGAATATTATTTATCAGATTATTATGATGAATCTTTGAGTCTAGGCATAAAGGAGAGTTTCTTCGAATATTTGAAGTTATTAATTTAAGTTTTTTACCATCATAGATTGAAGGCTTCCATTCAGCCAGTATAATTAATGTGCATCCAAATTGATTTAGTTGAGGATTCATTCCTGAAGTTGTCTTTTCTCCTCTAGATAATGTTAGTCTGATATGGGTCTCATCAAACATATTATTTGCTTTAAGCGTGCTTATAATTGCCTGTTTGATAGTGTATCTTTTAGGGATATTTTTAAAATCCATGCTTTTGGCTGACTCCATTAAACGATCTAAGTGCTTATCTAAGCAAAATATTTTTCCGTTATACACACGTATACCTTCCCAAACAGCATCACCTCCTTGAGTTAAGCTATCAAATACTGAAATTTTAGCATCTTCTCTATTGTAGAGTTTGTCATTAATCCATACCTTAATATTTTTATTTCTTTCATCAAATTTTTGCAGCATAATGAGTGTAAATTTTTTTAATTAATTAATTGCTTGATTTTTCTAATTATAATAATTGGTATTGCAGTTAATATCCCTAGCATAAACATCTTTGGCTCTTCAGGTTTCATCAGAATTCCATAGGATAATATGATTAATATATTAGATCCAATCATGATAGCAAGAATACCAATTGATTTGAGAGGTTTCTTTTTTGCCCAACGTAATATTAAATCATTAAGAGGAATAAGGGGTATGCAAATTAGTATTCCTGTTATAAATTTAAGTAGCATCTTTAGTATAAAGATTTTTTACTCCTTGTTGATAGTATTTTTAAGATCTGTAGATCCTATAAAAACTACTTGAGCTACCGCATCAACATCAGATGTGGTTGTAGCTTCATGCCAATTATTAGTTGCTCCAACAAACGCTTCTCCTTTTTTAACTATTTTTTCTATTGTTCCAGAATCTGTTTGGTGAGAGATAGTAATTTCTCCCTCAAGCATAAACACAACAGGAATTCCTTCGTGCATATGGATGCCAGTTGATTCTCCTTTAGGAAGCACTCTTATAGCAGATGTGATTGCAGCATTAGAATCAGGGAAATTAATTTTTTCCCCTAATACATTATTCGTGATAGCTTTAAGTAAAACTTTTGATTCGTAAGTTTCTTTTTCTGTTTGAGGCGTAGAGCATGAGATTATTAATAAGCTCATTGCTAAGAATGTATTTAGTATTTTCATCGTATTATATTTTATATTCAAAAGAACATAATTTATTTAGAATAAAAATAGATTATTGTTAGAAATTTACTAAAAAGAAATATGATTCGTAAAGGCTGATATTATTGGGTTCATTTTTTTAAATTTGTTAAGATTAATTTTTTAGAAAATGTTAGAATTAGGACTTTTTGGGGCACTTTTGATTGGTATTGTTCTTGGTTTGATTGGAGGAGGAGGCTCAATTTTAACTGTTCCAATCTTTGTATATATTTTAGGAGTCAATCCTGTGCTTGCTACTGCATATTCTTTGTTTGTTGTAGGTTCTTCAGCATTAGTTGGTGCATTTAGAAATGCTCAAAAAAATCTTGTAGATTTTAGAACAGGTATTGTTTTTGCTATTCCAGCATTTATTGGGGTTTATTTAGCAAGAAAATATATACTCAATATTATTCCTGAGCATTTATTTTATATAAATGAGTTTCTTTTGACTAAGGATATAGCAATCATGCTATTTTTTGCATTACTTATGCTTGTAGCAGCTTTTTTTATGATACGTGGACAAATCGAAGATCATAATGAGTCAGATGTTAATTATAATATGCCATTGTTAATTATTGAAGGATTGGTAGTTGGCATACTTACTGGTTTAGTTGGAGCTGGAGGTGGGTTTTTAATTATCCCTGCATTGGTGCTTTTTGCCCGATTACCTATGAAAAAAGCCGTAGCGACATCTTTAATGATTATAGCTATTAAGTCATTATTTGGTTTTATTGGTGATATTCAAAATCAGAATTTTGAGATTGATTGGTCATTATTATTGTTATTTACGTCTATATCAATAGTAGGTATCTTTATGGGATTGTATTTGAATAATTTTATTGATGGCAAGAAACTTAAGAAAGGTTTTGGTTGGTTTGTTTTAATAATGTCAGTATATATATTTATAAAAGAAATTATATAGTTAGATTATTTTTCTTTTTATGCTATGAATAATATTATTTTTGAATTTAAATAAGAAAGAATGAAGGTAGAACAGATTTACACTAATTGTCTTGCACAGGGATCATATTATATTGAAAGTAATGGCGAGGCGGCAGTTATTGATCCTCTTAGAGATACATTTCATTATACTGAATTGGCACAACAAAGCAATTCTAAAATAAAATATGTTTTTGAAACACATTTCCATGCAGATTTTATAAGTGGTCATGTAACTCTTGCTAAGATTACGGATTCTGAGATTATTTATGGTCCAAATGCAGATCCAGATTTCCCATGTACTATAGCAGAAGATAATCAAGTATTTGCAATTGGTGATATAAGCATAACTGTCTTACATACTCCTGGACATACTCTTGAGAGCTCTTGCTTTTTACTTAAAGATGAGAAAGGAAAAGAACATTGTCTTTTTACTGGTGATACTTTGTTTTTAGGTGATGTAGGTAGGCCTGATCTTGCTCAGAAAAAAGGTAGTATCACAAAAGAAGAATTAGCAGGCATTTTATATGATTCAGTAAATAAAAAAATAAAACCGTTGCCTGGAGATGTTATAATTTACCCGGGTCATGGAGCGGGATCGCAATGCGGTAAAAACATGATGAAAGAGACTGTAGATACTCTTGAAAATCAAAAAAGTATAAATTATGTTTTAAATGATAGTTTATCGAAAGAAGAATTTATACATGAGTTAACACATGATCTAGCAGCCCCCCCTGCTTATTTCTCCGCTAATGTTAAGTTAAATAAGGAAGGATATCATGATCTTTCTTCTATACTCGAGAAAAGTAACAAACCACTTTCTGCAGAGGAGTTTGGGGCTATTTTAAAGGAGGAAAAAGTTATTGTACTTGATGTTAGACATCAAGATGATTTTGCTAATTCTCATATTCCAAATTCTATTTTTGTTGGATTAGATGGTGGTTTTGCTCCTTGGGTAGGATCGGTTATATCAGATGTTCACCAATCTCTTTTATTAGTAGTTGATAATAATCGAGTTGAAGAGGCAATTACAAGATTATCTAGAGTTGGGTTTGATAATGTCATCGGTTTTTTAGATGGAGGCATTGCTTCATGGAAGAATGCAAATAAGGAAACGGAAAGTATTGATACAATTACTGCTCAAGATTTTGAAGAAAGAATTACATAAAGTGAATCAGCTGTTTTTGATGTAAGAGGAGTTGGGGAATATCAATCAGAGCATATTATAGATGCTATTAATATGCCATTGAATGATATTGGAGGTGATATTTCTGAATTTAGAGTTGATAGGGATAGTTATATTCATTGTGCTGGTGGTTATAGATCTATTATTGCTAATTCTATTTTGAAATCAAGAGGTATTCATAATCTTATTGATGTTAAAGGTGGTTTTTCTTCTATTAAGAGAACAGATATTCCTACTCGTAAGAATACATGCTCTAATTAAAATTTAATCTTTATTATGAAAAATATTTCAAAAGAGGACTGGAAAAAATTAATTGTAGAAAAAGAGAATACTGTTATTATTGATGTGAGAGCACCAGATGAATGGGCAGAAGGAATACAGCCAAATGCACTTCAAATTAATTTTAATTCATTAGTGAGTTTTTTACATGAGATTGATAAATTAGATAGGTCTAACACATATTTTCTGTATTGCAGAAGTGGTAACAGAAGTGCTCAAGCATGTATGTATATGCATGATTATGGATTTAAAACTTATAACTTAATCGGTGGTATGTCTTCATGGGATGGTGATGTTGTAATATCTAATGAGTAATTTAAGAAAAGAGCATTGGAATAATATTTATTCTTCTAAGAAACTAGAGGAGGTTAGTTGGTATCAGCCAATACCTGAAACTTCCTTAGATTTTATTATAAATTCTGAAATTTCAAAAGATGAACCTATAATAGATGTTGGTGGTGGGGATAGTTTCTTAATTGACAATTTAATTAAGGGTGGTTTTAATGATTTAACAGTCTTAGATATTTCTGAAGTGGCTATTGAGAGAGCAAAATTAAGATTAGGAGAAAACGCGGAAAAAGTAAATTGGATTGTTTCTGATATTAGAGATTTTAATCCTATAAGAGAATATTCTGTTTGGCATGACAGGGCGGTTTTTCATTTCTTACAAGAAAAAAAAGATGTTCAGGATTATTATAAAATTTTATTAGAAGGATTAAAGTATCATGGAAGATTAATATTAGGCACTTTCTCTAAGGATGGCCCTAAAAGATGCTGCGCATTGGATGTGCAAAGATATTCTACTGGTGAGTTGAGTGATTTTTTTTCTAATGACTTTACAACCAAGAAGACTCTTAATACTATTCATAAAACCCCTTTTAAGACGGAACAAGCATTTAGTTTTATAGAGCTTATTAAGAATTAATTATATGAATTTATAATGAAAGATATTTTAAATAGTATTATTAGGAATCGTAGATCAGTATATCCAAATCAGTATAATGGAAAAATTATATCTAATGAAGTGATAAAAGAAATACTAATCAATGCAAATACCGCACCAACACATAGAATGACACAACCTTGGTTTTTTAAAGTGTTTTCTGGAGATTCAAAATCAAAATTAGTAAACGAGATTTTAGATTTAACATCTGATCAAGAGATGTCAGAGAGTGTTAAAGAGAATCTGATGACTAAGTTTCAGTTAACTAGCCATATAATATGTATTTGCATGAATAGAGATGTAAAAAATATTATTCCTGAATGGGAAGAGCTAGCTGCAGTCTCTATGAGTGTTCAGAATATGTGGTTAACTTGTACGGCTTATAAATTAGGATGTTACTGGAGTAGTCCTAGTGTTATTAATAGGCTCGATAATTTTTTAGATCTGCAATCTAACCAAAGATGTTTAGGTTTTTTCTATATTGGTCAGTATGATGATCTTCCAGAAAGGAATCTAAAGAGAGATAAAATTGATGATAAAGTTCAATGGATATAGATTTATAAAATAAAAATTAATTCTTATGATAAGAAATTTACTATTTATATTATTTTTTATTCCATCTTTAATTACTGCCCAAAATGTAAAAAAGGTTTTAATAATTGGAATTGATGGATGTAGACCAGATGCTCTCACCATTGCAAATACTCCTATAATTGATAATCTTATTTCTAATGGCATATATAGTCCAGATGCGTTAAATGATGATGTTACTGTCAGTGGTCCTGGATGGTCCGCAATCTTATGTGGAGTTTGGTCTAATAAGCATTTATCTTTTGACAATAGTTTTGTAGGAACAGATTATGTGAATTACCCACCGCTCTTTAAATATATTGAAGACTATAATGCTAATCTTAATACTGTTTCCATATGTAATTGGAATCCTATAAATGATTATATCGTGCAGAATCATGCCGATTTTAAATTAAATGTTTCTTCAGATGCTGATGTTAGTACTGAAGCTTCTAATTATATATCTAGTAATGATCCTGATCTTATGTTTCTTCATTTTGATGATGTTGATCATGTTGGTCATAGTCATGGGTTCTCTCCAAATGTGAGTCAATATATTTCAGCAATTGAGGGTGTTGATTTATTATTAGACCCTATTATGCAATCTATATACCAAAGACCTAATTATAGTAATGAAGATTGGTTAGTTTTAGTCACTACTGATCATGGTGGTTTAGGAACATCTCATGGCGGAACTAGTATTGAGGAAGAGAATGTTTTTATTATAGCAAGTGGTAATTCAGTTTCTCAGAATGTTATCTTGAAAGATAGTCTTTTGGTCTTTGATAGTGTTTTTAATTGTCTTGCTGATACTGTCGAATTATCTTTTGATGGGGTAGATGATTATGTTCAGATTCAACCCAATTCAATTTTTGATTTTGGTCTAAATCAAGATTTTACAGTTGAGTGTAGAGTTAGAACAAGTTATGCTCAAGATGTAGCAGTTATTGGTAATAAAGACTGGTATTCTGGTAGTAATAAAGGGTTTGTTTTATCATTTAAGTATCCATCAGGGCCAGAATGGAAAGTAAATATTGGTGATGGGGTAAATAGAGCAGATATTAATACGGGTGGATTAATTGCTGATAATCAGTGGCACACATTGAGCGTGAGTTTTGATAGAGATGGATATATGAAAATGTATGAAGATGGTCAGATAGTTGATTCAGCTAATATCTCATCTGTTGGAGATGTTACAACAAATGCAGGTTTATTTTTCGGTACTGATATTAATCAAGCCTATCCATATAATGGTTCTATTTCAGAAGTAAGAGTATGGAATTCTTTGATAGATGATCAGACTATTAATTCTTGGTATTGTAACCATCTAGATAATTCACATCCTAACTTTAGTAATCTTATAGGTCATTGGAAATTAAATGAAGGCTCTAATGCTACCCAGGTAGTAGACTATTCTAGTTATAATAATAATGGTAATATTTCTAGTGCCTCTTGGTATAATTCTGATTCTACTTGGTTATATGATTATTCAAATACGCCAAGAATAACAGACATTTCAGTTACTTCTTTAGTTCATTTGTGTGTTCCTATAGATCCTAATTGGGATTTAGATGGAGCTAGTTTAATACCAAATTGTTCAGGAACAATTATTGGTGAGATTGCAAGTCCAAAAAAAAAACTCATCAAGATAAGTGATGTGCTAGGAAGATTTTCTAGTTTTAAGACCAGCAATTTTCTCTTCTATATATATGATGATGGAAGTGTTGAGAAGCGATATATTAGATAGTTATAAAATTAACTATTACTTATATGTAAATAAAGTTTTAATAAAGACTGATAACTATTATTAAATTCATAATATGAAAGAAATCGAATCAATTAATATAATGGATAAGTTTTCCTTATTTAAAAAGGAATGGACACCATTTATAATAGGAGAGCTTAATGAACAATATGTAAAGCTTTGTAGGTTAAAAGATAACTTTGTTTGGCATCAACATGAGAATGAGGATGAATTATTTATGGTCTTTAAAGGGACGCTATTTATGGACTTTAGAGATCAGAAAACCGTTGAGGTTAAAGAAGGGGAGATATTAATTGTTCCAAAGGGAGTAGAACACCGACCTAGAACTAATGGTGAAGTTGTTTTTAATCTTTTATTTGAACCTAAGAGTACAGCACATACAGGAGATACTAAAAGTGATTTAACTGTAAATAAACAGGATTGGATATAAAAAAAGGGACATATAATGCCCCTTTTAGAAGAGTTCTCTAATAATTATTTAGCTTTTAGATACCCAAATATGGCTAGTAATAGCATAGCAATATCTGGAATTATTGTTGGTATACTAAAGTTTAATAATGGTTCATTTGTCATTACTGTAAGAAAAACATACATTAGAACAAGTACTCCTAGAATATATGCAAGAAGAATATTTTTTGCAGTATCAATAGCTGCATTTCTGCAGAATAGTAATATTAGTCCAATGATTAATAAAGCAGGTGCTAGTCCATAATGCATAACTTCACACATTCTAATAACTTCAGCATTATCAGAATTAACAATTGTTCCTAACATATCTCCAGTAAAGAATAACATAGCAGCAGCTTGTAATAAATTAAATGCTGCTATAATTGATAAAGAAATTTTTGTTTTCATGTCATTTAAAATTTTAATTGAGTGTAATATTACAAAAAACTAGATTATGTTTTTTAGTTATACAGTACAAATCATATCTTCTCCACAACATAGAGGAGATTTTATTTTTCCATGGCCATTTGGACATTTAGATATCTGTACCTCTTGTCCATTATCTAATTCAAGCATATCATTAACTAATGGAGTATTGCATTCCCCACAAGTTGCATTTACAGACATGCCACATTTATTGCATTTATAAGTTTCCATAATTTTTTTTAAGTAAATTTAAGAAAAAAATAATATGGATCCATTATCAATGGAGAGAGCTATGATGAATAACATGGTTGAGAGAACAGGCAAGCCTCTTAATAAATGGCTTGATATATTAAGTGAAAGAAAATGTAATAAGCATAGTGAGATAGTTAGCTTTTTAAAGAATGATTATTCAATTACTCACGGTTATGCAAACTTAATTGCACGTAGATTAAAGAGAAAATATTTGTAAATTTGTTTATATGAAAAAAATAGGATTACTATTTCTACTTGCTTTTCTTTTCTTCTTTTTAGGTCAGGTTTTATGGAGTATTGCGCTTATTAGTGAAGATCCATTATTTGGAAGTAAATGTATAGAAGACTGGGTGATAAATATTATTTTTACTATAGTCTCAATATTTGGATTGTTAGCTGGTATTCGATTGTATAGGCATAAATAAGAAAGATGTTTTTTTCTTATATCTAATCAATTTTTAGATTCTTCTCAATAGATTTAATAAATTCTGTTTTTGCATCGGCATATTCATTACCGTCTTTCCATTCTTTTTTTTCTAATGTATATTTAAGCTCCTCATATTCTTTTTTTACAACCTCATTTGATCTTAATTCATCTCTGAAAGCTATATGTCTTTTATACCATTGGCTATTTATTTTTACTAAATGAATGTGAGCTATTCTTTTTGTGTCATTCTCTAAAAAGAAGAATCTTCTATTAGGTATTTCTTTCTCGTATTTTTTCATATATGTGAATCCTAAATTTTTAATAGGAGTGATATAATCATCTAATTCTTGAAATTTTATACCTATTAGAATATCAATAATTGGTTTTGATGCAAGATTTTTTACGGATGTACTTCCGATATGTTCAATTGTGATATTATCTTTATTAATATTATCCCTTATTTTAGATTTTATATCTTCAAAAATATATGGCCAGTTATCATTATATGATTTTATCTTAATTTTCATTGTTGTGTAAAACTAACAAAAAACCCAGTCAAAACTTTTTTCTTAGCTTTGAGGAAATAATCATTTATTATGAAAAGAATATTAATAATTATTTTGTCTTTTTTATCGGTATTAAATTTAAAATCTGAAATACATACAATACTGGTATGGGATGGTTATATGCAATTTATGCCTTCTACAATAAATATTGAACTTGGGGATACTATTCATTTCTTACCTTTAGATTTTCCATTAATGATGCACACCATTACATCAACAAATATTCCTTCTGGGGCTTCTTCATTTGATGTTATATGGCAAGCACCTGCAGATACTTTTTTTCAATATATACCACAAGTTGTAGGAACTTACGACTATGTATGTACCCCTCATATTTCAACGGGTATGGTTGGATCATTTGTGGTGTCAAATTCTACAAATTTGAATGAAATTAGCAGTTATAAAAATCTTGTCAAGATTATTGATGTTTTTGGAAAGAACAATATTACAACTAGAAATATATTATTTTTCTACATCTATGATGATGGGACAGTCGAAAAAAAAATAATTCTTGAATAGCTAATTTAGGATATTCTTAGACTTCTTTAATCACTAACTCATCATCAATTCTAAAGCGATCTCCGTAAATACCATCTTTTTCAGCTTGACCTATACCAAAGATCATGACCACGTGGCATTGCCAATTTAAATGCAGTATTTTTTTAACTCTTTTTTCATCAAATCCTTCCATTGGACAAGAATCAAACCCTTCTGCAACCAATGCCATCATAAAGTTTTGGCACGCTAAAGCTGTTGTTTTGCTAACAGTTTCAAATAATTGATGTTTATAGATGGGCCCCCTAGGAATAGGTTTGAAATATCCTACGATATTTAAGAATATATAAATTATACGTTTTATTAATCCTGAAATACCAAATCTATCATGAAAGTATGCAAATGGTATGATTTGATGGTAATACTTTTTGACTAAAGAAATTAGTTTATTACGTTTTTTATAATCTTCGATAATTAAATCACGATTTCTTTTCCAAGTATCTATTCTCGATACTGCAACTACTAATTCTTGGGCTGTTTTTGCTGCATTTTGAGAAAAACAAGCTTCTATAATCTTATCTTTTTTTTCTGGATTCCTTATCCAATAAAATTCCCATGGCTGTAAATTAGATGAGTTTGGTGCTAGTAATGATGCTTTTAAACATTTTCTTATTACAGATTCAGGTACTTTAGTTTTCGTAAATTTTCTGACCGATCTTCGTTTATTTGCTACCTCAAAAAAATCCATACTTATTAGATATAATATTACTTGACAATAATACAAAAACCCACTCAATTGAGTGGGTTTATTTTTGGCGGACCTTTTGTTCCTTATTTCGAACTTTTTTAGATTAGAGATTTTAATATTAAGTCACACTTTGCGGCAAGAATAAAATCGTTTTCATGCAATCCATTTATTTTATGAGTAAATAATATAATAACAATTTCTTTATAATTAATATGTATAAAAGGATGGTGCCCCTCTTCTTCAGCTAAATCTGCAATCTTATTACTAAAGACAATTGCATCAGTGTATTTACTAAATAGATATTTTTTTCTAATTTCTTTATCCTTATAAACTTCCCATCCATTTTCTAAGTGGATTAGTAGTTTTCTTATTTCTTTGCTTTTTAGAGGAGGTATTCCTCCTTGACATGGAATACATTTTTTTTCAGCTATCATATCTATAATATTGCTAATAAGGTTTTATATTTTTGTAAAAATAAAATAATTAATAATGAGATATTTAATATATGATGATGAATGTGATTTTTGTTGTAATGTTGTAAGAATATTAACTTCATTAGTCGATAAATCAGTTGTCACATATCTTCCTTTAAAATCTCAAAAAACAAAAGAGTTAATAAATTATCATAACCTACAGAATATTAATTCTGTAATTTATATTGATGATAAAGATAAGATTTATATAAAAGCAATTGCAGTATTAAATGTCTTTAGGATAATGAATTTTCCATATAATCTACTTTATATATTTAATATTCTCCCTGAATCATTTTTAAATTTTATATATGATTTTATTGCAAAAAATAGAATGAAAATAAAACGATCATGAGTTACTAAGAACCAACTCAAATGAGTGGGTTTATTTTTGGTGGACCTTACGGTCCTAATTTCGAACTTTTTTCGAACTTAATTTTTATTTTTTCGTCCATTTTGTATCTATTTATTCTCATACATAAACAAATCTTCTATTGAAGTTTTAAAAAGTTTTGCCATCTTAAAAGCTGTGGGTAAACTTGGATCAAATTTTTCTTTTTCAATAGCGTTTATAGCTTGACGAGAGATTCCAATTAACTCTGCCAGTTCTTCCTGAGTTAATTTTTGATTTTTTCTTAATTCTTTAACTCTGTTTTTCATTTATATTTTCTTGAGTTAATGATAGTCGAAGTTATATATATAAAGCTAATAAAGATGATTAAATATTCAAATTCAGGTTCTGAGTTAATAACTCCAAAATCAAAAGAAATTTCATATGTGCAGCCAACAACAACAGCTAATCCTAATGTGATAGCCATTGCTTCAAATTGAATTTTCTTTTGCAGTTCATCATAAGTCTTAAATAAATTTTTATTTGCGATTATCATTCCAATTCCAATAGCAAGGTTTATTGTTAATCCTATTGTAGTTATTAATAAGCTATCCCAAAGTGAGTTTTCTCCAAATGATAAAAAAGCTAGACTTGCGACCCAAGCAATTGTCCATCCCAGAAAAATTTTTGTTTTGTTTTTTTGTTCTTTCATAATTATATTTTGTAAGGTTTAGTTTACAAAAGTACAAAAATTATTTAATTATGTAAGGTTTACTTTACTTTTTTAATGTAAAAATAATAAACGTTTATTTTTGGTGGACCTCTCGGTCCTAATTTCGAACTTTTTTAGTTAGAGGAGGCTTTCCTTTTATAAATATATAAAAAAATTAAAAGTTAAGCAAGCTTTACATTTATTTATGTATCTTTGTAAAGTGAACTTAACACAAATTATATAATGAAACTTAAAATATTTAGAATTATGGCAATTATTACAGGAGTTATTGGGACAACGTTAATTAATAGATTTATGGAGGGAGGCGCTTTATTTATGTCGCTTATTCTAATATGTTTATTAATCTCAATTTATTTTATTGTTAAAAGTATTTTAAACATCAAAACTAATAATGATGTTTCAATAAAAATGCTAAAGCATATAAACGATAGTGGAACACTAGCATTGGGTCTAGGGTTTTTGAGCGCTTTTTTAGGATTAATATCAGCTTTTGATGTTTTAGAAGCAACTGGAGAAGCAGCACCTTCTATTATTGCTGGAGGGCTTAAAGTAGCATTATTATCCCCAGTTTTTGGACTTTTTACATTTACAATATCTAGACTAGCATTACTTTGTTTAAGGATAATTCAAAAATAAAACACTTAAAATGACACTATCTAAAAAAGAGATTTCAATTTTAATTGAGATTGTATTTTCTATATTATTTGCACTAATTTTTCTGCCTTATTTTTATAGAAACCAAGAAACAGTATTTGTTTTTAGTGAAGTAATTGGAATAGTAACTAGAATAATAATTTTTTCAGTAATTTACTTCTCAATAACCTATTCTTTACTTGAGTTTACTTATAAACGTACAATAACTGAAGACGAAAGATGCGATATGATTAATTCAAAGTCATATAAATTAGGGTATCTATTATATGAATTTAGTTTATTGATTTTTATTGGAACATTAATTAATTCTTCAATTCATCAAAATGGCAGAATTATTTTTTTAATTCTAGTACTATTACTAATCATTTCAATAATTAAATCTAGTTATCAATTTTATCTTCATAGAACCTTTTAATATGGTATTAAAAAACACTTTAAAAGAGTTCAGGCAAAAAAAGGGTTATACCCAAGATGAGCTTGGTAAAAGTGTAAGTGTTAGCCGACAAACTATAATTTCTATTGAAAGATATAGATATAAACCAAGTTTAGAGTTGGCAATGAAGATTGCTAATGAACTGAATGTGAAAATTGAAAAGCTCTTTTATTTTGCTTAAAAGAAGATAAATAAAAAATAAACCCACTCAATTGAGTGGGTTTATTTTTGGTGGACCTCTCGGTCCCAGTTTCGAACTTTTTTAGAAAATTATTGAGTAAATTTGCTTTATGAGAATTGTTCCATATAAGCCTTTATATTTTAATAGATGTTTATCAATTTTAAAAAGTAACACGCCAGAATTTATTGATAAATCTGAAGAATCTCTTTTTATTAATTATTTATCAAGGAAAGGAATCATTTACTTTGTTTTATTTGAATCAAGAAAGTTGATTGGGTGCGGAGGTTATGGATATGATAATAAGAAAAATAGTGTAATTCTTACTTGGGGTCTTATTCATAATCAATTTCATAAAATGGGATTCGGGACACATTTATTGCAATATAGAATAAAACAGATTGTGAAGAAATATCCCAATTCAAATATAATTTTAGATACAAGTCAGAAGACATATAAATTCTACGAACGATTTAATTTTAAGGTAGATAATATCACCCGGAATTTCTATGGAAAAGGATTAGATCGATATGATATGTTATATATACAATAATTCATAAATAAAA